>JAHBAS020000008.1 GCA_018499965.2 Candidatus Uhrbacteria bacterium | reverse complement strand
TCCTTATCGATCAAAATAGACCCCAGGAGGGATTGCTCGGCCTCGAGGTTTTGGGGGATAAGTCGCTCGCTTTCACTCATAGTCCCTGAATGGAAGAACCTTACTGTTCGGGCATGAGGCAGTCAAACGTGGGGAGTGGGTATAGAAAGATGGGGAATGGGCGATCGTTATGCTATAATTCCTCCTGATGTTACACGAAGGGGCCTTGCGCTGGAGGGCGACGCTCTTATTGCTCGGAACGATTGTCGGCGCCGGCATTTTTGGCGTTCCAGCTATTATCGGACAATGGGGTGTTTTTCGATCCACGATCGCCTTTATCGTGCTGACAGCCGTGATGTGCTGCGTACATGCGTTCTATGCGGAAGCTATTGTTCGATCGCGCGCTAAAGCGCATATTGCGGGTCAGGCCGAGCGGCTTTTAGGGAAGGGTGCGGGTCGTTTGACGGGCGCGATCCAGACGTTTCAAATTTTTGGAAGTAATTTGGCCTACATTATCCTCGGAGGAGAATTTTTGGCCGCCATTGCGATTGTTTTGGATGTTCGTTTGCCTTTGGTTGTATGGCAATTAAGTTTTTGGGCTGTTGGAGCGTTCATCGTCTTTTTGGGTTTACGCCAGGTCGCGGCGGTCGAAGTGTACCTTACGTGGCTCCTCGTCGGCGTTGTCGTTTTTATTGCGGGTATCTTCCTCATGGAATCCGATATCACGCTCATTACGGAGATGCCGGCTCTGAGCGGATTCCAACCGTATGGCGTGATCCTCTTTGCGCTCATTGGAATTACAGGTATGCCGGAAGCTGGGCAAATCGTTGGCCAGAAACGGGATGAGCTCATCAAAGCGGCGATGACGTCAACGCTCATCGCATCGGTTTTGACCTATGTCTTTGGCGTATCTGCCTGGCTTGCTTCCGGTGGGCGTATCGGGGCATCTGCCGCAGACCTCATGCGTCTCTTGCCACCGGGGATCTCGATCGCTATTCCGATCTTCGGCCTCTTGGCTGTGATCACTTCGTTCCTTTCGAGTGCATTGGATTTGCGAACCATGTTTGAACGGGATTACCGTTTTTCTCCGTGGGTGGCTTGGTCTGTTGCGCTTTGCGTTCCGCTCGCGCTATTTTTGATGGGTGCGCGCAGTTTCTTGACCACGATCGGTTTCGTTGGTTCCATCTTCGGGGCGAGCTTGGCGATCATCGTGATTCTCATGGGTCGTGAAGCTTTGCATCGGGATCCGTACGTCCGTTCTATTCCGTGGGCGTGGCGCGAATTCATGCCCGTGTTCGTCTCAATCTTCCTTGCGCTCTCAAGTCTTCTCTGGCTCGTGAGCGAATACATGCTATGAAATCTCCTTATCTCCGTGCATTCGGAATCACAACGGTAAAAAATCTCCTCTTTATCGTCATTAACGTCGCCGTCCTTATGACGATCGCGGCGCAAATTCCACAGGCGATTCTTACCACGGTATTCCTTTTTATTTTTGCATTGAACACCTTCTTGTTCTCCGAGTGGCTTTTTGCTACCGGATACCTTCCGCTTCGTACGCTTGCGATCATCATCGGCGGAACCTTCGTATGGGATTTTATTTTTTGGGCGAGCTTCTTTAGTTGGCTATACCGACAGAATATGTTTACGCGTCAAACCGCGTTCTACATCCTCGTCCCGCTGGTGATTCATATCGGCGCCATGTGGATGGCATATGTGGTGAAGAAGCGGGAGATTGCCGGAGGTTCTGCAACCGAAGGGTTGGTATAAAGGTTCGTGATACAAAAAAACAGGATCACATCCTGTTTTTTTTGATTCGTATGATTATTGAGATTGGCTGGCCAAGCGTTCCACGTTCAAGAGCAGGAGCGCGACGGTCATAGGGCCTACGCCGCCTGGAACTGGCGTCATCCAACCATCGAGCGGTTCGACCGAGGCTGCATCGACATCTCCGCGGGTTTTTCCGTATTCGTCTTTTGACGTTCCGACATCGATTAGAATTGTTCCGGGTCGAACGAGATCTGCTTTGATGAAGCCTGGTCGTCCAACGGCAGTGACGATGACGTCTGATGTTCGGAGGATTTCCGTGTCCAAATGATCGGGGTAGATCGTGGTCGTGACAAAACCGGCTTTGCGAAGGAGGAGTTCAAGAGGGTGGGCGAACGTATCTGAATTTGCGATCACGGATGCGCTCTTATGGCGAGGATCGAATCCGGTCGCAGCAATGAGTCGTAATACGGCCTCGTGAACTGGAGAGAAAATCGTCGCTGTTCCTTCTTCGAGCGCCTGGATGTTTTTGGGATGAAATCCATCAACGTCTTTTACAGGATCGATAGCTTCGATCACGCGGTCCGTATCGTGTCCTTCTGGAAGGGGGAGCTGGACCAGGATGGCGTTTACGCTTGGATCTGCATTCCAAGATTCGATGACCGCAATTAACTCCTCGTCCGTGACGGCCGCCGAGAGGCGTCGAATATCGGTTTGAATACCGACCTCCTGCGCAGCTTTCTCTTTGAGCTTTACGTAAAGATGGGAAGCAGGATCTTCTCCGACCAAAAGAACCCCGAGGCGCGGTGGGGTTGAATGGGCGAGAATGCGTTGCGTCACGTCTTCTCGAATGGTTTGAGCGAGCGCACGGCCATCAATGATATGCATGGCCGGTATCCTACAGGAAAACGTCTAGACGATCAAAGGGGAGGCGTATTACGAGGATTGGGCTGGAATCGGGTAGCGGGCCGCAAGGGCTCGGACGTCTTTTTCCAAGGTTTCGTAAAACGAATCTGTTTTGAGGGATTCGCGGAATTGTCGGAGAACGGCGGCTCGTTCTTCGGCATCGCCTGGGATCTGAATATCCTTGGTTCGTTCGCCGATCTGGGAAATCCAGCTCGCGATCTGGCGCATATCCGATGCGGTAAGTCCGCGCGTGGTGATGGCCGGCGTTCCAAGACGAAGGCCGCTTGGGTAGAAGGCGGAGCTCGGATCGTTCGGGATCGCATTCTTATTCGCAATGAGCCCGATGCGTTCTAGAGCTTCTTGAAAGACGATTCCGCGTCCAATGCCACTTGCCGTGAGATCAATGAGGAGTAGGTGCGTATCCGTGCCTCCAGAGACAAGAGAGAACCCGGCGTTGATGAGGGCGTCTGCAAGCGCTTTGGCATTCGTGACGACTTGCGCAGCATAGACTTGGAAGCTCGGCTTCGCGGCTTCAAGGAGTGCGATGCCGATACCTGCGATCGTATTCATGTGCGGACCTCCTTGGAATCCTGGAATGATCGCCTTATCAATTTTTTTCCCGATGTCAGCATCTTTGGCAAAGCCTCGTTCCGTTGCCATGATGAGGGCTCCTCGCGGTCCACGGAGCGTTTTATGCGTCGTGGTTGTGACGATATGCGCGTATGGAGCCGGGCTTGCATGCTGTCCACCGGCAATGAGTCCGCTGATATGAGAGATGTCTGCCAAGAGGTATGCTCCAACGTCTTGCGCGACTTCGGCGAAGGCCTCGAAAGGAATGGATCGAGGAATGGCTGTGCCTCCGCAGATGATAAGCTTTGGTCGATGTTTGCGTGCGAGTTCACGAATCGCATCCATGTCGAACGAACCATCAGGATTGATTTTATACGGCACGCTCTTCCAGAATCGGGCGGTGATATTTCGCTCATAGCCGTGCGTGAGATGTCCACCGTAGGGGAGATCGAGTCCCATGATCGCATCGCCTGGTTCAAGTAGTGCGAGCATTACGGCGACGTTCGCCGGACTTCCAGAGTACGGTTGAACGTTGACGTACGGGACGCCAAAAAGTTTTTTGGCACGCTCTTGTACAAGCGTTTCCAATTCGTCGACCACGGCATTGCCGGCATAGTACCGCTTACCTGGATATCCTTCAGCGTACTTGTCGGACAACACGGTCCCAAGTGCCGCGAGAACGTCCTTGGAGGTATGGTTCTCTGAAGGGATGAGCGTGAGCGTTGAGCTCTGACGCAAGGTTTCGTCTTCAATGATCCGTTGGATATCAGGATCGGAGATCGTTATCATATGGGGATATGCTACAGAGGATGTCATCATTTCGTCCAACGGAATGGCTTTACGAACAAACGGAGAAGAATCAAAAAAGGATTCATTAGGTATTCACTGTATAACGTCATGATGATTTTCCATTCTGTCCCCAGGGCATTTTTTACCTTTCGCATCATGCGCGCATCCTCTATGATCCACTCACTATGGAAGATCTCTTAGAGGGCCTCAATGATGCACAACGAGAAGCGGTTTCGCATGGCGAAGGGCCGTTGTTAATCGTCGCTGGTGCGGGAACGGGAAAGACAACGGTACTCACGCGACGCTATGCCTGGCTCCTTAAAGAGAAGGGCTTGAAGCCGGAGAATATTCTCGCACTGACGTTTACGGAAAAGGCTGCGGGTGAAATGGAAGATCGCGTATTACAACTCTTGCCAAACGGAACGTATGATTTTTGGATCTCGACGTTTCATGGATTTTGCCAGCGCATTCTCGAAGAGAAGGGATTGGAGATTGGCTTGCCGAATCGATTCAAGCTCCTCACTCAAACAGATGGATGGCTGATGTTAAAACGAAGGCTGGAAGATCTCCCGCTCAATCACTATCGGCCCCTTGGAAATCCGCAGAAATTTCTCGGAGCTTTGCTCTCGCACGTGTCGCGTGCAAAGGATGAAAACGTGAGCCCGGAAGACTATCAGCGATTCGCTCTCGAGTCCGTTCTGGATGGGGATTCCGAGTTCGTCGATTCCGAACGAAAGCGTCTACAGGAGCTTGCGGACCTGTCGTTTTTCTATCGGAAGATCATGCGCGACGAGGGAGCGCTGGACTTCGGGGATTTGATCCAGGAAACGCTGCGGCTTTTTCGAGAGCGTCCGGGCGTGCTCAAAGAGCTTCGTCAGCGTTTCCCGTATATTCTCGTTGATGAGTTCCAGGATACGAACTGGGCGCAGTATGAGTTGGTGAAGTTGTTAACGGACGGCGAGGTGGTCGTGGACGGCAAGTCTGTCCCGCGTCCGCGAAACGTGACGGTCGTAGGCGATGATGATCAGGCGATCTATAAGTTCCGGGGTGCATCGCTCGCAAATATCCTGCAATTCCGGGATGACTATCCGGATGCGAAAACGGTCTATCTGACCGACAACTATCGCTCGAAGCAGGAGATTTTGGACCTTGCCTATAACTTTATCGTTTTGAATAATCCAAATCGCCTAGAGGTGAAATTGCAGGATACGGGCCTTTCGAAACGTCTCACGGCCTTTCGTTCCAGCGGCGGTGGCGTACGGGGACTCTGGTATCCGAGTATCGAAGAAGAAGCGCATGGCGTGGCTAAGCAGATCGCGGACTTGAAAGCAGAAGATGCGTCTCTCACTTGGAACGATATTGCGATTCTCGTTCGCTCGAATGACGGGGCAGAGCCCTTTGTAGACGCTCTGGATCATCTTAGTATTCCATTCCGGTTTTATGCATTAAGGGGGTTGTACGCGAAGCCAATTATTCTTGATCTCGTGAATGCGTTAACGCTCCTCATCCATCAACAAGACAGTCCGGCGCTCTGGCGCGTGTTGAACATGCCGACCGTGGATATCGCGGCAGCGGATGCGGCGCAGCTTACGTTTTATGCGGATGAGAAAAAGGGGATTGGACTTTGGCAGGCTTGTCATGATGTCATGGCGATCCCGGGTATTTCGGAAGCGGGGAAGAAGCTCGTTACGGGCGTGGTTTCGAAGATCGAAAAGTTGTCAGAAGACGCCAAGCGCGAGCGTCCGCTGAAGGTGCTGCAGTTCGTGCTTGAACAATTCGGACTGCTCTCGTATATCTTAAATCTTCCGGAGCGAGAGAAGATCGAAGGCATTGATCTTTTGAATGGCTTTGCGAATCGTATCAAGAGATATGAAGCGAATACCGCAGGTGCCAATCTCAAAGGATTCTTGGACGAGCTCACCTCCGAAATCGAGAGCGGGGAAGAGGGGGCGTTGAAAGCGAATCCGGATGACGGACCGGAGCTCGTAAAGATTTTGACGATACACGCCTCAAAAGGACTTGAGTTCAAACATGTGTTCATCGTTTCGATGGTCGACCAACGCTTCCCTACGCGCCGTCGCCCTGATCCGATTCCGCTTCCGGAGGGTCTGGTGAAAGAGCGTCTGACCGAAGGGGACGCGCATCTCGAAGAAGAGCGTCGTCTGTTCTATGTCGCGGTGACGCGTGCAAAAGATTCCGTCACGTTTACGGGAGCAGATGACTATGGTGGGTCTCGAGCGAAGAAGCCGTCTCCATTTCTTACAGAGGCGGGGATCGCGGTCACGAACGCTCATCGTGCGTCTGATACCAGTCTCCTTTCTCTAAGGCACGCTGAGCGCATTGAGGGGCCGGAAACGAATGTGCGAGAACTCTTCCCTTTGAAGCGCCGTTTCTCCTATACGCAGCTTGCGGCATTCCGAAGCTGTCCGTTGCAGTATAAGTTTGCCCACCTCTACCGTATCCCGATTCTCGGTTCCTATCAGAAAAGTTTCGGGCAATCCGTACACATGGCATTGCACGATATCTTGAAGCTTCATGCGGATCGTGGGGCCATGCAGCAGGAGAGTCTCTTCGGACCTCTTCTGGAAGTCGGGGAGCAGGGTGTGGCTGGTTTTCGCGTTTCGCCTGAAGAGGCGGAGGTGATCTATCAATCAAGGTGGATCGATGAGTGGTATCCTGATCGCGCCAAGCATGATGAATATTTTGCCGAAGGGATAAAGGCCATTCGGGCATTCGTTCGGGAGTGCCAAGAGCATCCGCCGAATCCGAAATCGCTTGAATTGCCGTTTGACTGGCGTATCGGCCAGCATTCGATCAAAGGCGCGATCGACCGCATGGACGAGCTGCCGGACGGATCGATTGCGATCTACGATTATAAAACCGGACAAGCCAAAGCCGAAGATGATCTTACGGCTGAGGATAAGGAGCAGTTACGAATGTATCAGCTGGCCATGGAAGAAAAGGGGGAGAAGGTTTCCCGATTGGCGCTTGTCTACGTACGAGGCATGGTCACAACGGATGTTGATGTTCTCGAAGGCGAGGCGAAAGTGGCGTTTACGGAAAAGCTGCTTGATCGCATGAATGCCATCCTGACGTCTGACTATGAGCCGTCGCCAAGCTCTTTCGTCTGTCGTTTTTGCGATTTCAAGAATATCTGCGAACACCGTAAACTCTAAATCCCATGTCTTTTCAGTCCATGAAACGTATCATCCCGGCCTCTCTGCGAAGGTTGGGGATCGACGCGTCTGTTTCTGCCACGCGAGTCCTGGAAGAGTCGCAGGCCGCGCTCGTGCGGCTCTGGGGAGAGGATCGTGCGTCTGCCGTGGAGATGGTGACCTTCTCCGAGGGGGAATTATTGGTGCGCGTAAAGTCTTCTTCGGCGCTCGCGATGCTTCGTACGATTACCGTGCCGTGGATGAATGAAGCGAATCGCGCTCTGGGGGAACGTAAAGTATTGCGCATTCGTGCAAAGGGGGAAGGACGGTAGCTCGTGTGGTATCATAGCGTACGCAATATGGGGCTTCGCGCGTATCTTTCGAGTATCGGACTCGCAACCGTCCTTGCATGGTTCGGGTGGGCCATGATTATTTTAAATATCGGTCCACGTGAAGCAGGCGTTACTGGATTCGTGATGTTTTATGCCACGCTGGTCGTGGCGCTCATCGGCACGCTAACATTTTTTTTCTCGGTTTTTCGCGTGTACATCCTTCGACGTTCGGTGATCGAACGGGAAATCCGAACAGCGTTTCGTCACGGCGTGCTCTGTTCTCTGATCGCCATCGTCTCATTAGCACTTTCTTCTGCTGGAAATTTCTCAGCATGGTACAGCTTTTTACTGATCGCCGTTGCTTCGATTATTGAATACCTTTTCCTTCAAGCGCATCACGGACGTGGATAGAGCGTTGTGGATATCTTTTCTTTTTTGAATGACGTTGTGTCGTACTCAATACGTGATCAACGAGGTATTCGAATAACACGAATAGTGTTCATTGTAGGGGTCTTGCGCGCTGTTTTACATGCCGAGTAAGATAGCCAGCGATAGGTTATGTTTGGCTCCATCATGGGATATCTTTCCAAGGATCTCGGAATTGATCTTGGAACCGCGAATACACTCATCCACGCAAAGGGACAGGGTGTTGTTGTGAATGAGCCCTCCGTTGTTTCGATCAATCAGCGCAACGGTCAAATCATCGCCGTTGGGCATGAGGCAAAAGCAATGATCGGAAAGACGCCGCCGAACGTGCTCGTAAGTCGTCCCTTGCAACGAGGGATTATTGCGGACTTTGAGGTGACGGAAAAAATGCTTCGGTACTTCTTTGAAAAAATCCATCGCGAGACAACGGCATTCCTTCCGCGTCCGCGCGTCGTCGTTGGCGTTCCGCTTGATGTCACCGAGGTGGAACGGAAAGCTGTTGGCGATGCCGTGCTTTCTGCTGGTGCGCGTGAGGTTCATATCTTGGAAGAGCCGATGGCCGCTGCGATTGGTGCGGGATTGCCGATCAGTGATCCGGTTGGGAATATGATCGTGGATATCGGCGGAGGGACCACGGAAATCGCGGTCATCTCCCTGAATGGCGTGGTCACGGCAAAATCCATCACGATCGCCGGAGATGAGTTGAATCGAAATATCGCGCAATACGCCCGTGACGTCTTTAATCTCTTGCTCGGTGAACGTGTCGCTGAAGATATTAAAATCGAAGTGGGGAGCGCGGCGCCAGTAGGGAATCGCATGGAGGCGTCGATGCGCGGTCGAGACTTGCTCTCGGGTCTCCCACGGGAAATCACGGTGAATGATGATCAGATCCGGGAGGCGATGTCTCGATCCATTCGTGCGATCGTGGATCATGTGAAGTCTATTTTGGAAATTACGCCGCCGGAGCTTGTGGCGGATATCTATCGACGCGGAATTGTGTTGACTGGAGGAAGCGCATTGCTTCGCGGTCTTGATCAAGCGATTGCGCAAGGGACGGGTTTGCCGGTGCGAATTACCGATGACCCGCTCATGTCTGTTGTCCGAGGAACGGGGCTCGTATTGGAGGACCCAAAGTTACTGCACGACGTAGAGCTTCCGATTCAGGATGTTATGCGATAAGTGTGGAGGCATGGGTCATGGGCTGTAGGGTGTAGGGAGTTCTCTACGCCCCACGCCCCACGCCCCACCTTCTCATGCCACGTCCAAGAACCATTGCGTACATCGGTATTGCGCTGATCGTGATCGCGCTTTTTGCGCTTGCGGGATTCATTCGACCGGTGCGGGATTTCGGAGCGCGTGTGTTGCTTCCGATCACGCGGGTGTTTTCGGGGTTCGGATCGGCGGTCGGTAGCGCGTTGCGCATCGATCGAACAACGAGGGAGGCGAATGCGCGCAGTGAGGAGTTGGAGGCGCGTTTGCGCGCACAGGTCGTGGATTACGTTCGTTTGCGTGCCCTTGAAGAAGAAAACCGTGCATTGCGTGCGCAGGCGAAATTCATTTCCGAACATGAATTTCGAACGGTTGGCGCACGCGTCATTTCCCGTTCCGTGAGTTCACAAACAGCCGTGGTTGAAATTGATCGAGGAAAAAACGATGGTGCGGATATTGGTCAAGCGGTGATCACCGAAGACGGATTCATCGTCGGGAAGATTGTTCGTGCCGGAGATCGGACATCATCCGTCATGTTGTTATCTGATACGCGGAGCCGCCTGGCTGCTACCGTTGTGGGGAGTGACCGCGTTACGGGTATCGTTGAAGGACGGGGGAATGCGGTCGCGCATTTCACGCTCGTTCCTCAGGAAGTCACCCTGGAAAAGGATGGTGTGATTGTCACGGCTGGAACGGAAGAAAAAGTTCCTGGAGACTTGCCGATCGGCTTAGTGATCGACGTGGAGCGTAAGCCCACGGATCCGTTCCAGAATGCCGTGATCGAGCCTCTTGCGCCTGTTGATCGCCTTCGGCTCGTTTCAATTATCGTTCCTGGCGGAAATTAGTATGTGGTCACGACGATTGTTGGTAGCGGGTTTGGCGGTCCTCGCTGGTCTCTGGGACGCCTGCGTCGCGTCGTGGTTTCCAGGCTCATGGGCTGGTCTTCAGGTGGGATTGCTATTTACGGTCATGCTGGCGATCTTCTCTTCTCCTGAGCGATGGATGATCGGAGCCATTGTCTCTGGAAGTGTTGCGAGTACATTTTTATCTTCAAACGGAGGCTTGATGCCATTGCGTTTTTTTGCCGTTGGTTTCGTTATTTCCTACTTATCACAACGCCTGTTTACCAACCGTTCGCTCATGAGCGTGGTGGCGCTTTCCGGGTGTGCAACGCTCATTGATCGGAGTGTATTGTGGTTCATGGAGCATGTGCAGATATGGAGCGGAAGATCACTTACATTCGAATCTCATGCGACATTGGGATTTGCTGTGATATGGTCGTGTATCGTCGGGGCAACGGTCTTTTTTCTCTTCGTGTTATTTAGCAAGCGATTCCTTCCGCTTATTACGATTGGACGCGCTTCAAAACGCATGGGTCGTGTGCGTCTATAGCCTATGGGAGATCTTGATGACAAGCGGCAGAATCCGTTCTGGATCCCGGCAAAAGCCTCGAGAGCTCTTCGTATTAACCTTGAGCGATCGGAAGTCATTCGTCATGAGGTATTGTATGAAGACGAGGTGACGCAAGTGCGCGATCGCGAGGTATTCGTAGGAAATCATATTCCTGAATGGCGTTTAATTGCCGGATTCGTTTCCGCCTGTCTTGTCCTCACCGTCCTCCTTTTGCGGGCCGGTTCGCTCCAGGTGGTTCATGGGGCTATGTATCGCGCTCAGGCGGACGATAATCGTTTTCGAACAGAGATCCTCCCGGCTCGTCGTGGCGTTGTCCGTGATGCGAAGGGGGTGATTATCGCAGAAAACGTTCCATCATTTGATCTTCGCGTTCGATGGTCGGATCTTTCGACGGATTTCAAGCAGCAACGCGAAACCCTTGATTGGGTTTCAAGTATCGCAGGCGTGTCCCGCGATGAAGTGGTCGGGATGTTACATACCACGGGTACGAGTCCTGATGATTGGAATACGGATGAATGGATTACGGTTGCGAAAGATGTTCCGTACGATCAAGCGATTGCCGCGAGTGTACGATTGCCTGAATTTTCGGGCGTCGCGCTCATCACATCCGCAAAACGGCGATATCCTTTTTCTGCCGAAATTCCATCGCTCTCGCATATCTTGGGATATGTTGGACCGCTTACGGTAAAAGAGCATGAGCGATATCAGGATCTCGGATATCTTCGGAATGATGAGATAGGAAAAGCGGGCATCGAGCGTACGTATGAGAATCGCATCCGGGGAACCGCCGGGGAACGTCGTGTGGAGGTGGATGCATTTGCCCGGCCTCGCGCCGTGTTGGAAGAACGTTCACCGATCGACGGTCAGGACGTAACGCTTTCTATCGACGTGCAATTGCAGCGCGTCGCAGAGCAGGCGTTGAAGAAGGGGTTGGAGCGCGCCAAGGTTACGCGAGGAAGCGCCATCGCCATGGATGCGCAGACCGGGGCTATTCGTGCGATCGTTTCATGGCCCGCGTATGATAACAATGCTTTTGCCGGGCATGTTTCGAGCACTGTTTACGCATCGCTTCTTGAGAATGAAGATCGTCCGCTATTTCCACGTGCATGGTCCGGTCAATTTCCGTCTGGATCAGTGATCAAGCCGTTGATTTCTGTAGCGGCCTTGCAGGAAAAAGTCATCACACCGAATACAACCGTGGTTTCAACCGGTGGCATTCATGTTGGCCCATGGTTTTTTCCGGATTGGCTTGGAGGAGGTCACGGTGTCACGAATGTCCGTCGGGCGATTTCCATGTCGGTCAATACGTTTTACTACTACGTCGGTGGGGGGTATGGGGATTTTCGTGGTCTAGGCGTTGATCGTTTAACGGATTGGATGCGTCGATTCTTTCTCGGTTCCCCAACGGGATTGGACATTATCGGTGAAGCGGCTGGGCATGTTCCAAGTCAGGAGTGGAAGCTTGAGACAAAAGGGGAGCGTTGGTATATCGGCGACACGTATAACCTCTCTATCGGTCAGGGGGACTTGCTCGTCACGCCATTACAAATCGCTCGCATCACTGCGATCATCGCGAACGGTGGACGTGCGGTCATTCCTCATGTTGTCGAAGGTTCACAGGCTTCTTCCGAGGTGCCGATTGTCGAAGCTGATGCACTCGCCTGGAAGACGGTTCAGCAAGGGATGCGTGATACGGTCACGAATGGGTCTGGAAGGGCCTTGTCTGGCTTGTTGATGTCTCCAGCGGGCAAAACCGGTACAGCCCAGTGGCGCTCGGATAAACCAAACCACGCCTGGTTTACGAGCTTCGCTCCATTCGATAAGCCGAAAATCGTCGTTACGGTTTTGATGGAAGAAGGAATCGAAGGTTCGACCTATGCTGTTCCGGTTGCAAAAGAGATTTTGGAAGGGTGGGGAAGGCTGTACCCTTCCTCTCCGTAGCTATTTGACGGATTCTGTCAGTTTTTGCTACGCTTGACGCACATCAATATTGCAGCGCGCCTCCATACAGGGATGCGCGTTTTCACTCATTGTTTTTATGGATCAGACGACGTATCTCACGCAAGAAGGTTTGGACAAGCTCCGAGCCGAATTTGAGGATCTTAAAAAGGTCCAGCGCCCTGAAATGATCAGCCGTCTTGAAGCGGCCAAAGCCCTTGGGGATCTTTCGGAGAACGCCGAATATCATGAGGCCAAAGACAATCTTGCATTTATCGAGGGTCGTATTCGGGAATTGGACGTAAAGCTTCGCGACGTCGAATTGATCGAAAATGATAAGAAAGACGGTGGTACGGTCAAGATCGGATCCACGATTGAGGTTGAGGCGAAAGGAAATCGACGAGTTTTTCAGATCGTAGGATCAAGTGAGGCTGACCCGGCTGGTGGCCGTATTTCAAACGAGTCTCCATTGGGTAGTTCATTCCTCGGTCGAAAGAAAGGGGATGAGGTCGAAGTCATCACGCCGTCAGGGGAAACGGTGTATACGATTCTGAGCGTCAAATAGACCAAACGTCCCGATGCCCATCGGGACGTTTTTTCTGTACAAAAGCCTGCATCATCGCTACTATCTTCAACATTATGGCATTAAAAGACGAGCGCGGCGTTCGTATTGATAAAATGGACTCCTTCCGATCAGAAGGAGTTTCTCCGTACCCTTCAACATGTGGACGGGACACGGTTATAAGCGAGGCGATCGCTTCTTTTGATGCATGGTCTGCTCAAGAAAAGACGATCACCCTCGCCGGGAGACTTACGGCAACGCGTATTCATGGAAAGATGGCGTTCGCCGATCTCGCGGATGCGAGCGGAACGTTGCAGATTCAGTTTACCGAGGATCATCTTGGTGCTGAATCGTTTCAGTTGGCGATTGATCGGATTGATCCCGCGGACTTCATTGAGGTCTCGGGTGTGTTGTTTTTAACAAAACGAGGTCAGCAGTCTTTAGCTGTCCGTTCCTGGAAAATGCTCGCAAAGGCGCTTCGTCCGCTTCCGGAAAAGTGGCATGGATTGAAGGATATCGAAATCCGGTATCGTGAGCGGGAAATGGATTTGGTTTCAAATCCGGAGGTGCGGGAAGTATTCCGTACTCGCTCCAAGATCATTCGCGCGTTTCGACGTCGTTTGGATGAAGCCGGGTTCGATGAAGTGGAAACGCCGATCCTTCAGCCGATTGCCGGAGGCGCCACCGCCCGCCCTTTCGTGACGCACCATAATGCGTTGAACCACGATTTTTATCTTCGTATCGCTCCGGAATTGTATTTGAAGCGTTGCGTTGTCGGTGGGTATGAAAAGGTCTATGAAATCGGACGATTATTCCGTAATGAGGGGATCGACTGGTCCCATAACCCGGAATATACCTCCATGGAGTTCTATTGGGCGTATCAGAATTACGAGGGTCTCATGGCCTTTACGGAGGGACTGGTGACGAATGTGATCCAGGACGTGCTTGGGTCGCTTCAGGTGAATTTCGATGATCAGGTAATCGATTTTAAAGCGCCATGGCCGCGCAAGCGTTTTCGTGATGCTGTGAAAGACGCTTGCGGGGTGGATATCGAAAGCATTTCTCGGGAGGAATTGATTTCCGTGATGCGGGAAAAGGGGATTGATGCGGATTCTAAAGCGGATCTCGGAACGCTGTATGACGATCTCTACAAAGCGACTGTACGCAAGCCGCAAATGCAGCCGCTTTTTATCATCGATTATCCGATCGAGATGGAGCCGCTCGCGAAGAAGTGCGAATACGACCCACGTTATGTGCAGCGTTTCCAGCTTTTGGCCGGAGGACTTGAGCTTTTGAAGGCGTATTCGGAGTTGAATGACCCGATCGATCAACGTGAGCGTTTCGAGGCTCAGGATGCGCTTCGTGAGGCTGGGAATGAGGAGGCACAGACCATTGACGAGGCGTTTCTTCGTGCCATGGAACACGGGCTTCCTCCAACAGCTGGGCTGGGTATGGGCATTGATCGTTTCGTGATGATGCTTACGAACCAAAAGAGCCTCAAGGACGTGATCCTTTTCCCAACGCTCAAGCCGGTGAGTAATCAAATGCTCGCGAGCGAAACAGACGAAGAAGCGTCAGCTTAACGCGATATCTGATCGTATCCTGAATATCTAAAATCTTATGTTAGACATCAAATTCATCCGTGAACATGCGGACATCGTCAAGAAAAACTGCGAAGATCGCAATATGCGCGTCGATATTGATGCGTTACTGCGCGTCGACGCCGCACGTCTTGATCTCCTCAAAGAAGTGGAGCTTCTTCGGAAAGAGCGAAACGAGATCGCTGACGTCATGAAATCCGCTTCGCCGGATCAACGTCCGGCGTTCATTGAGCGCGGGAAGGCTTTGAAAGAGTCCTTAGCCGTGAAAGAAGCTGATTTAGTGGCAGCGGAAGGGGAGTGGCTCACCTTGCTGCTCCAGGTGCCAAATATTGCCTCTCCAGAAGCGCCGGTGGGAAATACGGATGAAGATAACAAGGAAGTTCGACGTTCAGGCGAGATTCCGGTGATTGAAGAAGTGAAAGACCACGTTGAGTTGGGTAAGACCTTGGATATTTTGGATTTTGAACGCGGCGCAAAGGTTTCGGGAAACAAGTTCTACTATCTCAAGGGCAAGCTCGCATTGCTTGAGCAGGCATTGATTCGTTTTGCTTTGGATGAAGCTGTGGCTCATGGGTTTACTCCGATGACGACACCGGATGTTGCCAAAGACGAGATGCTTTCCGGAACCGGTTATACCCCACGAGGTAATGAATCACAAATATACTCAATAGAGAATCAGGATATCTCGCTTATCGGAACTGCGGAGATCACGGTTGCCGGGTACTATCAGGGAGAAATTATCGAAGAGGAAAAGCTTCCAATGCGTATCGTTGGATTTTCGCATTGCTATCGAACGGAAGCTGGTGCGTATGGACGTGAGTCGTACGGGTTGTATCGTGTGCATCAATTTTCAAAAGTGGAGTTATTTATCTACGCTTCACCGGAACAATCCGAAGCCATGCATCAGGAATTGCTTCGCGTTGAAGAAGCGATTTGGACCAAGCTCGGTATTCCGTATCGCGTATTAGATATTTGTACGGGAGATCTTGGTGCGCCATATACGCGCAAGTATGATCTTGAAGCATGGATGCCTGGAAAATCGAATGCGAATGGTGGTCGCGGTGAATGGGGTGAAATCACTTCAACTTCAAACTGCTCCGACTATCAGGCGCGTCGCTTAGGTATTCGTGTAAAGCGTCCGAATGGATCGATTGAATTTTTACACACCTTGAATGGAACCGCGATCGCAACGTCGCGCGGGATGATTGCGGTACTGGAAAATGGTCAGCAGCCGGATGGATCGATTCGTATTCCAGATGCGCTCATTCCGTATTGCGGTTTTGATCGCATCTCGTAGGTCGGAGAGAACTCATACGAATGTATGAAAAAGATTTCGAGGGGTAAAACATGGGTCGAGGTTTCATCCTCGGCCTTGCGGCATAATCTCGTTGCGTTACAAAAAATCGTTGCACCATCGGCATCAATGGCGGTATTAAAATCGAATGCGTATGGGCATGGCTTACATGAGGCGGCATCGATTGTAGCGCCTCTTGTTGATTGGATGGTTGTCGATAGCCTGGATGAAGCGCGGGAACTCCGAGCGCAGGGTTTGAAAGGAAAAGTATTGATTATCGGCTATATTCCTCCGGAATCCGTACCAGATCTCGTGAAGCTCCGATGTTCGGCTGTCGCGTATTCAAAAGAAATGCTTTCGGCGATACGGCGCGTAAAGGCTAAGCCGGGCAGCTTCCGTCTTCATCTTAAAATCGAAACCGGTACCACCCGTCAGGGATTGGAAGGTTCGGAGCTCGTCGCATTCGCTCGTGCGGCCGCAACGATTCCATCGGTGGCCATCGAGGGCGTGTACACGCATTTTGCCAATATCGAAGATACACTCGATCCTTCGTATGCCAAAGAACAGTTGGCACGATTCAATCGTGAATGTGATCGATTGAAGAAAGCAGGCTTCGATTCGTTGATCCGTCATAGCGCCGCGAGTGCGGCTGCGTTGATGTATCCGGAAACTCGTTTCGACGCCGCTCGTTTAGGTATTGCGATGTACGGACACTGGCCAAGCCGTGAAGCGCGTATTGCGATTCAGAAAATGTATCCGTCACTCACACTGCAGCCGGTTCTAACGTGGAAGACGCTCATTGCCCAAGTGAAAGATGTTGCAAAAGGAACGCCGGTGAGTTATGGACTTACGGAACGCGTCACGCGAGCTTCAAGGATTGCCGTTTTACCCGTGGGGTATTGGGATGGGTATGATCGAGGGCTTTCATCCATCGGTCGCGTACTTATTCGCGGCCACGTTTGCAAGGTTATCGGAAGGGTTTGTATGAATATGATGATGGTTGATGTAACAGATGTTCCAGGCGCACGTAGCGGTGATGAGGTAGTATTGATTGGATCTCAAAAAAAATCATTGGTCTCTGCGGAACAGATGGCAGAATCACTTGGAACGATTCAGTATGAAGTGTTGACCCGAATCAATCCACGTACGCCACGAATCATTGTTCACTAATCATGTTCAAACTGTCATCTTTCATGAAGAAGAGCGAAGGGACGTTCGTGGAGGATCGTCTTCGTTCGCGTTCGGCTCGACGTAGGGTTACGGTAGTCGTATGTACAAGCATTGCCGTCATTGGCTGGGCGTACGTGTTGTTTTTTTCTGAATTTTTTTCTGTAAGCACGATACAAATTGAGGGGGTAGCTAGTCTCGAGAGGGGGGAGGTAGAGCGAGCGATTGGGGAGGGGCTATTGAAACAGCGTGTATTTCCTTTTCGAAAAGGAAATGTTTTTCTTATAAAGACAAAAGAACTTGAATCGTTTTTGAAAGAAAATTTATTCGTGCAGTCCGTGGTTGTGGATAAAAAAGCTCCTAATATTTTACGACTCAAGATAGAAGAGAGGCAATCCAGCCTTGTTCTACGTGTCGGAGAGCGGATCTATCAGGTTGATCGAGCAGGCTTGATCATGCGTGAAATACAACCAGGACCAGAACAGGAAGAGATCTTGGCCTCATCAGACAGCCCGTCTGCTTCGCGCACAGGTTTGCCCCTCTTAGACATTCGAACACAGGATCCGCAGCCGATCGTTGGAAACGGATATATTACGGATACGCAGATGCAGAGGTGGTTGGATACCTTGCAAGGGCTTAAGGAACGAGGATTCGGCTACCGCAGTGCTAGTCTGGAGCAAGCGACCTCAAGTAAGATGATTCTGAGGATGTTTGAGCCATATGACGTGTATATCGATATCATGGAGCCTTTAGCAGGACAGATTCAGAGCTATTACGAATTCATGAAGGTGAAGAAAGGTGAAAAGATCTACGAGTACGTAGACGCACGTATTCCGGGCAAGGTTTTTTACAAATAAGTCCTTTTAGCCTTAAAACGACTGTATAGAAGGTATAGGGCCAAAAAGACCCCCTATGTGTCGTATAAGGTATATTGTGCGACGCATGCGGTTATCGACAATGCAGGTTTGTGAGTGTCTTTTGATCCCTACCCCTACTCTGCGTCGCTTAATAATTCGTCCAAATGAGCGTCACGCTATACGATGCATGCATAAGATTTTTCAGAAATTTTTTTGTAAAATAAAATTACGCATTTAAAAAAATATTTTTTAGATTGTACGATTTTTTCGTTTCGATCCTACTACCCTGTATATCCTGAGAATCCTGGTTCGGGTTTTTTGCCCCTCCCCCGCTTTTCAGGTTTTTACGGCAGAGGATTGATGGGCTGTTAAAAACCGAATCCCCCAGCCTGTTCTCTTGCGAGATGCGGACTGGGGGTGAGGGCTAAGATGAGATCTCCTCAAAGAGTTTGAAGATGCCTGCAAGAAGAACGGTTTGATGCAGCCATTCGATGTGGTTCGGAAGATTGCTTACGATTGATGCCATTGTGCCGGCATCGACGTACGGACGGTCGTCTATGGGCATCTGAAGCCCGAAGCCGCAACATTTGAGCTCAATGCAATTCTCGGACAGTCGAACCGGTGTCGTGATGTTCGGACATGAATATTCGCCACCAAAGATGGTGAGATAGACCTCCTGCATTGCCTCTTGGACAGATGTCGTGAGTGCCAAAGGATCTTTTTTGCGTAACTGCTTCATGCCGAATGGCGTGATGCTCGCGTACATTCCGTAGTAGTTAGGCACTTGCGGTTTATCCTGAAAGAGCGGTTGCACGGCGCCGACCTGAAAGACGTTGATACGTTTGCGCTGTGTTCCGTGCTCGAAGAGCTCTTCATTGATCGTTTTGAGGAGGTCTCCAAGGCTACAGAGACCATTGGCACACCAGAGGATCGAATAGCCCTGCTCGAAGGAACAAGTCCATTCGGGCCATGTGTCTGATGTCTGGTCTTCAATTTGGAGAAAGCCTCCGTATCCCCATTGGTAGTCATCTGCCGTAAATGGGAAAAGTTCAGACCAAATTGTTTCAGCATACTGTCCGTGGCGTTCACCTTGAGTTCTTTTCAGGACTTGATGAATGCTTGGATGGACGCGAATGGAGAATCGCTTTCGTTTAGGGTCAAATCGAACGTCATATCCTCTTGTGAGATCTTGATGTGTAAGGTCCATGGTTTTCCTCCGATCGGTACTTTTCAGGATTTTTGAACTTTCGTCAATCTTGAATAAAAAAACATCCCGATGGACATCGGGATGTCATGAAGATGCCCGGGACTATTTTTTCTTCGTCTTTGGCTTCTTCTTGTTCTTATTCTTCGCTTGGGCGTTGTTGCCTTTGGCCATAAAGATGCAATTAAGGATGTTCTTGCAAGAAGAGTATAGCAGATTTTTTGGAGTCGCGTAAAAAATGACAAACCCCGCGACGTTTTCGTGCGGGGTTCGTGCTGCCTTGTTGAGCGACTCAGCAGGAAGATGGTGCGGAGATGCGTTTGGCGTGAACGATGATGCGATCGATGTGCGCAAGGAAGGCCTTTCTATCGAAGGTATATCCTTCTCGGATGAGTTGTTCGAGGATCTCTCGGTCTTGTCCGAAAATGCGGGTCATCGCTTTGAAGAATGGGTCGAATTCGCTCATGCGCTCAATATGACCAATGCCATTTATTGCATCGAATACGAAACTGATTGGGCCAAGATCTGGTCGTAGGGAATCTTCCGAGAATGCGAGGGAGATATCGATGCCTTTGAATGCGACGTCTTTGATTTGGAGTGTGACGCCTACAGTGAACGCTTGATGCCTGTAGACATAGGGACAAAAAGCCGTCTGTGGGATCGGGTCGTCTTCTTGCACGAGGGGAAATCCTGCCTCTTTGAATGCCCTCTTCAGGTCGCGCGTGAGCTGTATGGCTCCGCTGATGAGCTCAATCAGAGGGTGAAGTGATTCTTCGATCTGTAGTGCGGGTATTGAGGATGCCAATGGTATGCTCCGGGGTTGAGGTGAAAAAGGGCAAAAACATGGTGTAAACATGACAGAGTTTAATACACTTGTCAATGCGGCTGATTGGAGCGAATGTGGCTTGATAAAGCGTTTTTATGGGTGTACAATCTTGTCTCCCAGAAAATTATGTCATCTATCGTTCAACGTCTAAAAGAGAATTGGAAGTCCGGTCTTACGGTTTCGCTCATCTCAATCCCCCTTTCTGTTTCTTTGGCTGTAGCCTCCCAGTCAACGCCTGTGGTTGGCATCATAACGGCTATTTGGGCTGGACTTATCGCTTCAATCTTCGGTGGAAGCAAGTTCAATATCGTCGGTCCGACTGGAGCGCTTTCTGGGATCCTCGCTTCCTATGCCTTGACCCATGGCGCGAACACGCTCGCATCTCTTGCTGTGGTAACGGGTGTCTATATTCTCATTGCATACGCGTTTCGCCTTGAACGGTATCTCGTGTTCATTTCCGCGAGTACGATTCATGGTTTTACGTTAGGCGTAGCGTTTGTGATCGGATTCGGTCAAATGAATTACGCGCTCGGATTAAGCGGGCTGCCTGCGCATGAGCGATTTTGGAATAATCTTGTAGAGTCATTCAGCCACCTTTCTTCGACATCGCTTCCGGCTCTCGTACTCTTTTTGTTTTCAACGTTTTTTCTGTTCGCATTCGCAAAGCTCCTCCCAAAGCTTCCGTCAGCGATTTTTCTCGCTCCGATCGGTATCGTCATTGGGATGCTTAGCCAGAGTGGCTCACTCCCCTTTCAACTTATTACGCTCGGGCAGAAATTTGAAATCAATCCGGCTATTTTTTTGAATCCGCACCTCTCATTCCATCCGACTCTTCTTTCTGCGGGTTTTACCGTGGCTGTCATTGCTATTCTCGAAACGATGCTTTCCGCCAAGATTGCGGATGGAATGACGAAGACGAAGCATAATGGTCGAAAAGAGATGATGGGTCTCGGTTTGGCGAATATCGTATCCGGTCTCGTTGGAGGCATCCCAGCCACGGCTGCGCTTGCTCGAACGTCGTTGAACGTCAAAACTGGCGGAACGAATCAGATGTCCGCAACGATCAGTAGTATCGCAATTGCCGTTATCGCCATGTTGCTGTTGGGCTATTTCCGATACATCCCAATGGCCGTCATTGCAGCGATCCTTGTTTATGTAGCGATTCGCATGATTGAGCGTGAGCACTTTGAGCGCATGTGGAAGTTCGACCGTCGCAGCTTTGCGCTTTCGATGGTTGTGGCGGCTCTTACGGTCTACATTGATCCGATTATCGGCATTCTCGTTGGAACATCGGTAAACTTGCTCATCTTTACGGAGAAGCTGTCTCGTGGGCAATTCGAACTATTCTTGAATAAGACAGGCACAGGATTGCATTCAAAAATCATTTCGGACACGCTTCCGCATACCATGGAAAAGACGGATACGCTCGTGTATGCCATGAAAGGACAGCTGGCATTCATTAATGCGCAGTCGCATATCGCGCGCTTTGAACAAAAATTGAACGGGTATGAAAATGTCGTCATTCGACTACGCGAATTGTGTTTTATGGATTTGGATGGCGTGGATGCGTTTAATGAAATCGTTGAGTTAATCAGGGCTCAGGGAAAGCGCGTGCTCGTGTCCGGCGTCAATCCCCTGATCCAGGAAATGCTGCAAGAAAGCCCGGTGTTTAAAGGCCTGCAAAAAGAAGGCGCTGTGTTTGAACGTACAACGGACGCGTTGCGCGAACTTGGATTTCAGGCTGTGGCATAGTCGGTAGTCTAGGATGTGACAAACCCCCTGATCTCCGTTGAGTTCAGGGGGTTTTGTTTCAACGAGCGTTGAAACCTAGTTAGAGCGAGTCTCGCGATCGAAGTCGTCGGGGCGATGCGCGCGTCAGCTGACGGCGGCTTTTTTTATGACCTCTTGCGGTCTGTATCGCTATACGATCCACGAATGCTAAAAAGGTGCCAAATCGAAACGGTTCACATGCTTTACTTGGAGGAAGGCTTGTTTGGGACATATGGATGTCCTCCATCACCACGGCGCTATCGCGCACGCAGCGTGGATGAATCCATGCCTGCCCCTTCTCCTGGTCAAAGAAGAGAATGAGTTGACGCGGAACCCGTTGCCGATATTCGAGCCTTAGACTCAGGATGAGATGATGATTTTCCGGGTCGGTATGGGATCGAATGTGCACGATCCATGTCGGATCATTCGAGAAGACGGCACGGACCATGTAGGTGATGTCGCCGTCTTCGACGATGCTCGCGTTTTCCGCGACTAAGAGGTTGTGTCGCTTGAACGTATCGATTATCGTCCTTAGTGTTTGCTCTGCGGTAACGGACGGAAAGGTTGGGCTTTCTGATATCCGTGTAAATCTTCGATGTGTGAACGTAATCCTGCTTGGGTCTGATTGCATCTATGAGCGACTCCTTGAGAGGGTTGATGCGGTGCGTTTATATCAAGAAAAAATAAAGAGGTCAAGCATAATAGGCATATACGACAATGCCCCGCAGGAATGATTTCCATTGCGGGGCATGTAACGAGGCGAAAGAGAAGCTACTCTTGAATTTGAGGGAGGCTCTGATTGCAAGTGATGATGGGAGCGAGGCGTTGCACGATCCTTTCTAAAAAAGTAAGGAAGCGATGCTCGTCGAGATTCGATGAACGTGTTGAGATTTTTTCGAATTCCCGACGCGAGAGCTCCAAGGTGTTTCTCAGGAAGGCGTGTCCTATCGCGGAATCGTCATCGGTTATGCATATTCGTCCTCCGATTTTGCGGTCTTCTGTGGCGACGATGTATTCCAGGGAGAAGACGATGTTCGTGCCGGGGTCGTCTGTAGAGGGGTCAAGGAGTTCTGATCGCACATCAAACAAGGCTTGATATCCGATACCGGCATGTTCCCGGTAGACGTTATAGGATACGTCAATGCAGCGTTCTACGGATGCGACGTCGTGGTGTAACGACCATCCGTTACGAGCTTGGTCTTCTTGATCCGGCTCTATCTTGTATGATGTTGCGAGTACGGGGATGCCGTGTTTCTCGAAGATGTGCGCAACGGCTTCGATGCCGTGGAAGGCTTGTTGAAGAGCGATGATTTCCGGATGAATGTAGTGACTCATGAGCTACCTCGCTTTGTTGAGGGTTGAAAGTTCGAACGAATGGAAGAGAGTTTTGCACAGAATGGTAAAAAAGTCAACCTGAATTGACGGTTTGGTTATGAATGTCTATGCTCCTTTACGAAAAACGTTATCTTTGCTATATTTGCGCGGCCAAGGCGTCAGAACGTTTTGGTTTTCAAGGAGTGAGATCGTGCATTCTAATGTTCGTAGACAGATTGATCAGTTTAACGCATGGATCGTCAGCCTTGCTGCACCGGGAGATGCAGTACATCGAGCGGATCTTCGAAGATTTGTTCGAGTAGGTTGTCTTGGGAGTCTCTTGAGTCAGAATTGTCGGAATATGGGTGCAAGAAGGGCTTTGCATACCGAGATCCGTTGGCTCGAAGAATTCTGTCTCAGGCTGGAACTGGTTTTGCCAGAGCCATTCGTTGTGATCGGTTCGCTCTCAGAATCTGAGATGCGTATCCAGAATGCGTGCAGGCGACTCGCGCCCGTTCTTTACAAGCTTCAAAAAGCAACCTCTCCTTTGTGGGAGGAAGTGTATCAGCAGCTACTTGCAGATCCGATGATGAAGCCGAGAAACGCTCCATCATCGCGACG
Organism: Candidatus Uhrbacteria bacterium; assembly: GCA_018499965.2. GTDB lineage: Bacteria > Patescibacteriota > Patescibacteriia > 2-12-FULL-60-25 > 2-12-FULL-60-25 > 2-12-FULL-60-25. Next base: position 9,803 of record JAHBAS020000008.1, on the reverse strand, counting down.
TCCGGTTTCGCCGCGCACTCGACGGCAAGGTCGGCGACCGGTATCTCCACACTATGCTGTAGCATAGCGTCATCGTTCTCTTTCATCTCGTTCTTCGTATGGGGATTCGCTCCCCCCTCGACCCCGCTCGGATTGTACATCTGGTAGCGGGGTTCGTTTTTTATTCCTTCACGGGCGATTTTGGGGTATGGATGAAAATGTCCCAAAACGCTTTGACGCTTGCGAGTTGATCGCGGAAACGGAACCAGCCAATACTGGCATATGTCTGTTTGTCTGCGGCAAAGCCGTAGGTTTCGATGCCAAGCTCGTTGCAGAGAAAAAGCGCACGTGGAAGATGGAATCGTTGCGTAACAACGATCGCTTTTGTCAGGTGATAGGTTTGAATGGCGTTTTTACAGGATTCGTACGTTCGATAGCCCTTGCCGTCGATGATAATCGCTTTTGCTGGAACGCCGGCTGCTTGTGCGGCTTTTGCCATGGCCGTGACTTCATCTCGATGATTTTTTCCGTCGTCTCCGCTCATGATGAGATATGGTACGCTGCGTGATTTATAGAGTTCGACTCCGGTTTTCACGCGATCGGAAAGGACGTCGGATAAAGAACCGTCCGGTTTAAGGGCGGCTCCGAGGATGATGGCAGCTTGCGCATCATACGGAAGCGAAATCATTTGCTTTTGAATGCGGATGACGTAGCTCACCTGTACCGAAATGATGGAAATCAGAATGAAATTCACCCCGAGAAAACCCAAAAAGATTATCCATTTCCAAGGGATGCGGTATTTGGCCATCGGTGTAAAAGTCCCCGAAGGCAAGTCGCTATAAGATCCGTCCCAGTTGCTCATAGGGTATTAGGCGTCCTGATCAAGAGATGGACGATCGATAAGGATCTGCTCCATGCCCGGAGCTTCTCCGGAAATGCGCAACACGTCTTTATCAATTTTTTGGAGTTCCTTTGCGGCGCTATTGTATTGATTTACGGTGGTTCCGAGATGCTTCCCAATGCCGGAGAAATACGTGTTATACGCGGAAAGGTGACGCCCAAGATCGCCGACGCGCTTGCGGATTTCCGTGGCTTGTTCTTCGATCTGAAGCGCTTTTAATCCCTGGAGAACCGTTTGCAGGTATGCCAAAAACGATGTCGGAGAGACCACGATCACGTGATACGAGCCCGCGGCGCGTTGCAAGATGTTTTCGGTATCGTCTTGAACGGCTCCGATTTTATTGATGAGCAAGTCGTAGTAAATGGCTTCATGCGGAATGAACATGAATGCGAATTCCATAGTCCCCTCCTCTGGTCGAATGTATTTGCTTGTTTCCTGAATACGTTTTTTTAAATCATTCACGAATACTTTTTCCAGTCGATCGCGTTCGCTCGGATTCTCGGCTTCGATTAATCGATTGTAATTTTCCAAACTGAACTTGGAATCAATCGGAACGATCTTGTCTCGGATAAAAACGGCCGCGTCTACGATTTCTCCATCTTTGAATGCGTACTGCATCTTAAAGCTTTCCGGCGGTAAAACATTTTGCAGCAACGTTTCCAAGTAGTACTCCCCCAAGATGCCGCGTTGTTTTGGATTTTTCAACATGTCTTGGATCTGTTGAAGTTGCGACGTGACGTCAAGGACCTGTTTGGACGTTTCTTCCATGCGCGTGATTTTTTCCGTGACTTCGCGGATGATGTTCGCACTCGCGGCGAAGCTCTGGCGAACGGCCTGATGCGTATCTCCCATGCGATCGCCGAGATTTTTGGAAAGCTCATTCATCTGATTTTGAATCATGAAGAGCGCTTGAGGGTCTCCGGATGCTTGGGGCGTTTGCGCGGCGCTGATGCGCTTTCCTAGCCAAAAAATACCTATGACAACGGCGCCGAGGAGTCCGATGGTGAGGAGTTGGAGAAGATCCATGTTTTGGTATAGGTTCTCATGCGGGGCATGTTTGATCAAGCGTGTGAATTGAGAAAATATTTATCCACAACCTCCCCTTCTTCACATCTCCAAACCACCCTGTTATCTTCGACGCCGTTACCCCCAAGACATGAAAAAGTGAAAATATACGCTCTATGTTATCTGCACCACGCGAACCAGAGTTCGATGAAGATGAATGGGATCCACAGGGATTGAATGCGATTGAAAAAGGTGAACTCGAATCCTTTGGCGATTCCACGGAAGAAGATGAAGAAGGTCTTGATGGCGTTACGGTTGTTTCCATCGATGCTGTCATAGACGATGAGACCGGTGGCCGCGCTGAATCCGAAGACCTTGGTCTTGATGGACTGACGGAACTTGAATTGATGGAACGGACCCTCCTCCAAGAAGAGGCGCTGGATTTTGTCGGCGTTGGAGAAGAAGAATAGAAAGGTCATTAAGAAAAAAAAAGCCACGAGGTTCGCTCGTGGCTTTTTATATCGAATTTTTTATGCGATAAACCGTAGCAGTGACCATGTAACGCCAACCGCGAGGAGAAACCAGCAGAATCCGATGACCGCCCATCCACGACGCCATTTGAGGCAGTATGTCATGGCTGCGCCGAATCCGAAGAGTGGAAGTGCGAACGTGACGGCGTGGTCGTTTCGATCTGCAGCTTCAAGGTCGTTATTCCCTCCGAGGTGTGCCAGCGCGGCAAGGCGAAGGACGAATGGAAAGGCAAAAAGCGGGATTGCGACAGGGAGCGGAATCGCATCGAGGATGTTCGTTAAAAAAACGTTCGCGATACTGACAAAGCGATCACCGATTTCTCGAATGCTCAATGCATGAATAACCGCCTCCAGGAGTTCTGGGAGAAGTGCGGCGAAAATGAATGTGGGAGCAAAGAGAATCCAGAATGCCCAACGCTTCCAGATGTACCAGTACCACATGCTTGCGAGCGGATTGCAGCATAGGGCAACGGTCCAGAGTCCGCGTCGGGAGAACGGGATGCGAGGGGTGGTGTAGGCGTGCACAATCGCCCATCCCCATAGGAAGGCCAGCGTGACGCCGTAGAGCACGAGGAGGAGTAAGAGGATCGTGAGTAACATGTTGGGATCTAAAGATGCGGAGGGGCTGATTTGAACGCTGAGGGAGGGGTCGAGGGGCATCAGGCTCCGTCTGATAGATAGAGGCGGGCCGTATGGTACGTGAAAAAGCTCTTTTTGTAAAGTCACGTATACGAAAAAGACGAGGGTGACCTCGTCTTTTTCTTTCACGTTTAGCTTTTGCTTTTAGGAGCATCCGCTCGTATTGCCGCAATTCAAGCATTTGTAACAAGCGGCATTGCGAACCATGATGGAACCGCAGGTATCGCAGAGCGGGGCGTCAGACTGGTTGTCGAACATTGACGTCATTTTATCCGTGCCGTTCTCCTGTGACTTCTGGAGATCGAGGAGGCTCGCCTGCTTTTCTTCTTCAGACGGCTCTTCGAGAACCGCTCCCCCGTTGTCGGACGCTGGGATGAGTTCGTCGTCGACCTTGAGGCCTAAAGCCTGTCGATCTTCGGATGGCAAGAACTTGAGCGCAAGCCAGCGGAAGATGTAGTCCGTAATCGACTTCGCCATGCGGATGTTCGGGTTGTTCGTGAATCCGGATGGTTCGTAGCGAACGTGCGCGAAGTTATTGACGAGCTTTTTGAGCGGAACGCCGTACTGAAGACCGATGGAAACGGATGTGGCGAACGAGTCGAGGAGTCCGGAAAGCGTGCTGCCTTCTTTACTCATTGTGATGAAGATTTCACCTGGCGTTCCGTCGTTGTACAAGCCGACCGTGATGAATCCTTCGTGTACACCGATGCGGAATTTGTGCGTCACGGCCTTGCGTTCGTCTGGAAGACGGCGACGACGTGCCTGGAACGGTTCGGTACCATCGATCGGTGCGGAAGAGATGGTTGCAACGGGAACGGAAGCGATTGGTTGCGTCACGGCGACTGGTGCTGGCGTTTTTTCGCTCTTCGATTCTTCCTTGCTTGTGGTAAGGGGTTGCGCGCGCTTACATCCGTCACGGTAGATCGCGATCGCCTTGAGTCCCATTTTCCATCCCTCGATGTACGTATCCATCACTTCGTCCACCGTGGCGTTGTTCGGCATGTTCACGGTTTTGGAAATGGCGCCGGAGAGGAATGGCTGAACCGCACCCATCATTTTAAGATGTCCCATTGGAGCGATGGATCGCGTACCCTGGGCAGCCTTGAACGCGCAATCGAAAACCGGGAGATGTTCTGTTTTGAGGTGTGGAGCGCCTTCGATCGTGTCGCGTTCATCAATGAATGCGAGAATGTCTCGAATTTCGTTTTCGCGATACCCGAGAGCGTGGAGCGCTTCCGGAACGGTTTCGTTCACGAGTTTGAGCATGCCTCCGCCAACGAGCCACTTATAGGAAACGAGGGCGATTGGCGGTTCAATACCTGTTGTCTGACAGTCCATGAGGAAGCCGATGGTTCCAGTTGGGGCAAGCACGGAGATCTGTGCATTGCGGTATCCCGAACGCTCCCCTTCTTCGAGCGCTCGATCCCATGAGACATGTGCCTCTTGGAGGATGTCGCTTGGAACGCCTCGTGGATCGATGCGGTTTGCGGCATCGCGATGCTTACGAATCACGCGGAGCATCGCATCTTCGTTGCGCTGATACCAACGGAATGGTCCGAGCTTCTCGGCGATTTTTGCGGACTGTTCGTAGGCGACGCCAGAGAGGATGGCGGTGAGCGCTGCGGCGAGATTTCGTCCCTCGTCCCCGTCGTACGCGAGTCCGCGGCTCATTAAGAGTGCACCGAGGTTCGCGTATCCTAAGCCGAGTGTTCGATAGTCCCAAGAATTCTGCTCAATGGCTGGCGTTGGGTAACTTGAGAAATCTACGACGATTTCTTGTGCGGTGATCATCGTCTTACAGATGTGCTTATACGCGTCCACATCAAAGATGCCATCCGGACGTCGACACTTCATGAGGTTTACGGATGAGAGATTACAGGCCGTATCGTCCAAGAACATGTATTCCGAGCATGGGTTTGATGCGTAGATGCGATCGGAGTTTGCGCAGGTGTGCCAGTCGTTAATGGTGGTGTCGTACTGAATGCCAGGATCTCCGCATTCCCATGCCGCTTGTGCGATCTGACGCATGAGTTCGCGTGCCTTGAATCGTTCGCATGGTTCGCCGGTCAAAACGTACTTCGTCCAGAAATCCGCATCTTCTTCAACGGCTTTCATGAATTCATCCGTCACGCGCACGGAGTTGTTCGCATTCTGGTAGAAGATTGATCCGTACGCTTCTCCATCGATGGATCCGTCATAGCCGGCATCAATAAGCGCATGCGCTTTCTTTTCTTCTTTTGCTTTGCACCAGATGAATCGGGTGACGTCTGGATGTTCAACGTCAAGGATGACCATCTTTGCTGCACGTCGCGTTTTTCCTCCGGATCGGATAACACCAGCAAAGGCGTCTAAGCCCTTCATGAACGACACCGGGCCAGAAGAGTGCCCAGATGATCCCCCGAGCTTTTCTTTGGAACTGCGAAGGCGTGAGAGGTTAGATCCTGCGCCGGAACCGAATTTGAAGAGCATGCCCTCGGTGACTGAGAGGTTGAGAATGGAGCGCATGTCATCACGAACCGAGTTGATGAAGCATGCGGAGCACTGTGGCTGCGGGTTCACGCCGACGTTAAACCACACTGGGGAATTGAATGCCGCGCGCTGGTTTACGAGGATGTCGGTCAATTCGGCTTCGAATGTTTCCGCGTCGGTTTCTTCCAAGAAGTATCCACCAAGGCGTCCGAATTGTGCGATGGTTTTTGCAACACGATCCACCATTTGTTTGACGCTCGTTTCACGTTCAGGAGTGCCAAGGCGTCCGCGGAAATACTTGGAAACGAGGATATTCGTCGCTGTTTGACTGTATGATACTGGCAATTCCACGTCTTTTTGTTCAAAAACAATTTCTCCTTTTGAGTTCGTGATCTGCGCGTCACGACGTTCCCAAGTGATGGCGTCATATGGGTGCACGCTTGGTCTGGTGAAGAAGCGTTCAAAGCGAATCCCTTTGCCGTATACCGGAACATCCGATCGATGATGGATATCAATGCGCTTTGCGAGGAAATTTTTGCAAACGTGGCTATAGTTCTGATCGATTAACGTCATGGCGACGATCTCTCGAACATCATCGGTTCCTGGAACGTGGATGCCATTGAACTTTTTCGCTAATCGACCGAGAACGCTTGCGATGGTCCGTTCGATCCCCTGCTCGTCTTTCTGTTGGCTGCTGGCTTCAAAGGCGCGTTCAATGGAGCGTTTGAGTTTTTGTGCATCAAAATCTTCGACACGTCCATCACGCTTTCGGACGGATCGGACGGAAGTAACGTAGTCCCAAATTGCAGTAGCTTGTGCTTTTGCGCTTGGAACGGAGTGAGAATCGGTCGAAGGCTTCTCTTCGACGCGTGGCGAGGCATGGGGCTGCATATTGAACGAGAATGGAGTGAATGGAGTCGTGAAGATGGAGGATAAGCAGTTCTATTCGCTATTTTTGGCGAACAAAAAATAGGGTAAGCATTTTTTCAAAATGCATCGTGACAGACGCATTTCTCGTAAAACGCGGGTAGATCCCACCCACCTGAAGAAGCCTTCGGTGAGTTGCTACGTTTCCCGTACCCTATCGACCACAACATCTTGTGGTCGCCAGAAAATTATAGCACAACATCTTGTGTTCGATCGGATGAAATCCACTCTTTCAGTGGATAACTCGACTTGAACGAATAATGATGCGGGTTTTTTACAAACCCAAGCTAAGGTTTATCGTGGGTGTCACGCGTACGTCAACAGGGTCGATGGGGAGGGAGATGGTTTGGAGGTTTCCCATGCGGTCCGTGTATTTGACTTCTTTATGTTCGAGTGCGTATTCATACACGTCTCGTGTAACGCGAACGTCTTGCAAGCAGTAGTCTTTTAACTTTTCGATCTCTCCTTTCTTCCAGAATTCAACGGCTTGGAGTCCGTGTCCGGTTTTTCCCATGCCGAGCGTAGCATGTGCAACGTCGTCGAGCTTGATGCGAAAGCCTAATCGTTTTTGAATCTCTACGAGAAGGTCAAGCGATGGAAGTTTTGCGAGTTCTCCCGGGTAGTATCGTTGCAGGCATGGAAAATCGAAGTTATCGCTATTGTATCCGATAATGCGATCCGCACGTTCAAAACGAGGCCAGAGCTTTGGAAGATCTTCTTCCAGGAAGGCCTCGAACGTGTCCGTCTCGTAAAAATAGACACCCACGAGAGAGACTTGAAGCAGGGCTGGATTGTAGGCTCCAACATCTTGGAACGTATTTCGCGTTTCGATATCAAAGACAATTTCACGTCGCGGCATAGGGATGAATGCGCGTCACGATAGCATAGGATCCATAAGAACGGAATGAGGAAAAACGAAACAAGCGGTACCGAGTCGAGGATAAATCCTGGCGGTACCGCTTGGGGTCAACAGCGCACGTTGCGTTTTGACAAAGAAAAGAAAGATGTGAATCCACCCCAGAAACGGATGCCTTGTTTTCTCGTACGTCGCTACGGAAGGTCGTCGTCGAGATTACGAATCAGCCGCTGTAACGCCTCTTTATCGAGGGGGCTTTGCGTTGAGAGTTGATACGCACCATCATCCTCACTAATGAGATGCAGTTGCTCGAGTCGTTCAAGGTCGCTTGGGATCGCTCCCATGTTCCTTATGAGGTCGCTCACTAAGCACCCCTCCTCTCTGATAAGGAATCGGAGGATGCATATCGCGTCAATGACTTCCTGCGTCACGGACGATCGTTGAAGGACGAGGTCGATGACGTCGTCTGATGTGTTTGATTCAAGAATGTCGTGGTACCACTGGAAGAAGTCAACGACATCCATATCATCGAGCACGTTGATGGCAATGACGATGTCTGATGCATTCACGATGTGAACGTTGGACGGCTCTCGATAGAGCGGGCAGCATTCATGTTGAATGTACTGTCCGATCTTGATTCTGTGTCCGCATCGTTTGCAATCCATTTCAGAAGCGATCATCCGATCGAACTCCCGCTGTTCTTCTTCCGTGGGTCGAAAAACAGCTGGTATCGGTTTGACCGGATCTATGATGCTCATGTAGACCCTAAGATCGGTATCACCATTGTCGTACAGGCACCGTATGCACTCCGCCGATGCTCGCACGTCTTCCCGATCGAGGATCGCGTTTGTCGCAAAAACGATAAACGGCATTTGTCGTCGAGCGAGTTCCGGAACGAGTTCCGTGTAGCGTACGTCTCCAATGACGAGGAGGAGGACGGCATCTGGATCTCGTTGGATGAGATCGAGCTTGTGGGGCAGATGAGCAATCAGGTGTTCTCGCGTCACGGAGATCGTATTGATATTCGTGCCAATGCCTGGCACGGCTGCTCGCTTGGTGTAAACGATTTCGAATCCATTCTGCTTCCAGCTATCCACGCGTTGATCAAAGGGTTGATTTGGCGCTGTGCCGGCAAGATTGACGTCGGCTACGACCATTGCAGAGTGGATGTCCCCTTCTGCTTGAGCGAGCCGGCTGATGTATTCCGCAGTAAGAAGCGGACTGGGCCAACGGGAGACAGCCTCCCCGTCGACCATGATGTGGATGTGGGGTTTGCGAGGGTAGGGTGGTTTCATTGAAACCTCCTAAGGTGTTGGGGTTGGGTTCACGTGTGAAAGGGCAAAAAGCCTTATAAAAGGCCATAGGGATCGTATAGATTGTTTGACATCTTGTCAATCCCACTTGAATATGCTTTCATGCATGCACATGACAAGTACAGGAGGCTACCGATGAACGGTCGTGCGAGTTGTTCTTTGACCGTCAAACAAAAGAGGAGGGCTATTGTTGTGACAAAAGCCATATCTACGCTTCTGTTTTTTCCGAGAGGATTGCCTATTCAGGATGTCGTACGCGAACGGATCGAGAGCGTTGTGACGCATGCGGGAATCATTTGGAGTCGCTGCATTATGCCGCAGGACATTCATTGTACGTTTCGTGATGAAGATATGGTCTTTTCGCGATACGAGCGACATTTTAGCGTCGTGTGCGAAAAGATCAGAACCCATGCGCCGATCGTCGTATTTTTACCTTGGTTGCCAGGGGTGGATGTTCAGGTCGGACAAGGCGGTCAAAGGGAAATCTTCGATCGTCTTAAACGCATTCATGATCGAATTCCTGCAATCTCCATAGATGCCGAGTCTGCAAAACATGTCGTATTTTTGACGACGCCGCAAGATCGCAAAGAATTTTCGGAGCTTGTCGGCGGCGGCGATGACGATGGCGTGGTGTATGAAACAGACGTGGGGAGGATATTTGTCTTCTGTTTCGAGGGTGTGGATGCCATAACGATGGGTGAGCGTTTGCGGGCATTTCTCGTCACGCCGAACGCGAAAATCCCTCCTGATCTTTCAGATGGAGGGTCATCAGACATCGATCCTCACGCACGAACGATCATGGAAACGTCTTCTCGTGATATATCGTCTCGTACGGCTGCTGCTCCTCAAGATCTTCGTTCCTTTCGCAATCCGCGTCTCAGTCGATTGTAATGGGCTGGACTGCGCGTAGAGATCGTCTCTACGCGCAGTCCGGTACTCATGAGATCGGCTTTTTTGTTTTGTATCATTGTGCCGAACTTGGCCACTTGCCCGTTATCGCTGCGCCGTACGCCCCGAGCTCTGCTCCGAAGGAAGATGGGGATACGATGGCGACCGGCGCTTCTTGCGGGAATCGACGCAATGCATGAATCCGGCGCATCGTTGATGCAAAGAAACGGAATGCGCGCGAAAGTCCTCCCCCGATGATGATATGGTCTGGCTTGAAAAGCGTTTCAATCGTTGCG
>JAHBAS020000007.1 GCA_018499965.2 Candidatus Uhrbacteria bacterium | reverse complement strand
AGATGTGTATAAGAGACAGGGGTAGAGGGGAGTAAGGGGGGAGATAAGGTAGAGCGCGAAAAAATGAATGGTGTCGTAGGGACACGGCATGCCGCGTCCCTACGATGCGTCCTCTACCCTTTACCCACTCCCCACTCCCCTTCCTCCTGCTATACTACGCGTCATATGACAAAGGGGGGCAAAAAAATAAAGCATACGCATGACATTATCGCAGTTGGAGGCGCGGTCGTGGATCATTACGTGCGAAGTCACGCGTTTGAAATCAAAAAAGATCCGCATGCGCCGAATGGTTTTGATACCTGCTTCCCTTTTGACAGTAAAATTCCGGTTCAGAGCGTAGAAATCCAAACCGGTGGAGGCGCTACGAATGCCGCAGCGACATTCGGAAATCTCAAGATCAAAAGCGCGGTGATTTGTCGCACGGGCGCGGACATCTATAGCCAACTCATTCGAGAAGATCTTCGCAAGCACCGCGTAGACGATTGTCTCGTACAAACGGATAAGGAACTCGGCACGGGTCAGAGCACCATCCTCCTCGCGGATATCGGTTCGCGATCCATTCTCGTGTATCGAGGCGCGAGCGCGCTCATCAACAAGCGCGAGATTCCTTGGTCCACGCTCAATCCGCGTTGGTTCTACATCACCTCGCTCGGCGGCGATCTCGGACTCCTTTCCCTTATCCTCGATCGCGCAGAAGCGTGCGGAGCAAGCGTATTCTGGAATCCTGGGAATGCCGAACTCTCCAAAGGCCTCTCGAAGCTCGCGCCGTTCATCAAGCGCGTAGATCTGTTTGACGTGAATCGCGAAGAAGCTGGGCAACTTGCCGAACAGCCGCCGCGCCATCTCAAAAAAATCATCGAAACGATCGGACACCTTCCGAAGATCGGACTCCTCGTGAGCGACGGACCAAAAGGCTGCTACCTCCACACACGATGCTGCACCTGGTACGCACCTCCGCTTCCAGGGAAGCGAGTGAATACCACCGGAGCCGGAGACGCGCTCGGAAGCGGTTTCGTGGCCGGATTCATCAAAACGTGTGATCTTTCGATTGCACTCAAAGTCGGTATGTTGAATGCCCTTGGGGTCATTACCCACATGGGCGCCAAAGCCGGACTCTTAACGGAATGGCCATCGGAAAATATCCTCAAGCGCATCGTGATCAAATCCGCGCGCCTGCATGAATAGCCCATCGTTCATCAAACGCATCGTTGACGGCGTCAGTGCACAACAACTTACGTTCATCATTTTCATGCTCGTCATCGGGCTGATTTTTCCGCGCGTCTTTGCGCCGCTCCACCCTTTCAACGGCACGTTCCTGCAAATCATCATGTTCTCCACTGGCCTCCGATTGGCGTTCGGAGAAGTCTTTACGGAAAGCAAAGATTGGAAAACGCTTCTGCTCGGCAATTTCATGATGATGGTTGGCCTCCCCATCCTCGTGGCGATTCCGCTCGCCTGGTTCGCGCCGGAGTGGTCGCTCCCGTTCATCATCGCTGCGGCCATGCCAACCGGTATCACGGCCCCGGCCATCGTCAATGTCCTTGGCGGACGCACATCCCTCGCGCTCCTCATGGCCGTTTCCACGAATGCCATCGCGCCGATTACCGTTCCCCTCGTCCTCAAGCTCCTTGTTGGAAAATCCGTCACGCTCGATACTGCGGACATGATGTGGCAAATCGCTTCGGTGATCGTGATCCCCTTGCTCCTCTCAGGTTTCGCACAAATGCGGCTCGGAACCAAACGCATTGAAAAAGCTGAAACTGCCATCAAACTCACGAACCTCACCGCATTCGGACTCGTCGTCGCCTCCATCGCCTCTGCAAGCGCGCGCGGAGGAACGAATGGATTAATCACGATCGGCTTCGATGGACTGATCATTGCCGGACTCATGATGATTTTCTGGTTCGGCATCGCCTTGGTTACCACTGCATCCCTTACGTGGCGCGAACGAAAAGATCGCCTCACCGTAACGTTCTGTTTGACCTACATGAGCTACGCTATGGGAATTTGGGTGGCGGATACGTTTTTCCCGGAAACCCAAATCGCCCCAAAGCTCGTCGCCATCACGATCCTCGTCATGGCGCTCTTCCCGGTCTTCAAATGGCTTTTCCCGGATCAGCGGAAAGGCCTCCATCGCGCACATTTGATCGAAAAGGTATAATCAGGTCCGTAGGCCCGTGAGTTCGTAGGTTCGTAGATCTTGTATCTACCGACGTACAAACTTACCGACCTACCGACTTATTCTTTTATCCAAACTATGTCCAACGTTCTCATTGGTTTTAATCCAAAAGGTTTTGCGGATGACGCGGTAGAAATTTTAAAAAAGGCGAAGCACAAGGTCACGGTGATGCCGGCTTCGCATAATATCGATCAGAAAGATTTGATCAAAGCCGCAAAGGGAAAAGACGCGGTCCTCACCCTGCTTTCGAATCGCATCGATGACGCGTTCTTCAAGGCCGTAGGTCCGCAGCTCAAGATCGTAGCGAACTATGCCGTGGGTTTTGATAATATCGACCTTGAAGCCGCCAAGAAACACAAGGTCATCGTGACTAACACCCCAAGCGACGTCGTGAACGAAAGCGTTGCCGAACACACGTTCGCGCTCATGATCGCGCTCGCCCATCGCGTTGCCGAAGCGCATATCTTCACGACGCACGGCGAGTACAAAGGCTGGACGCCGGATCTCTTCCTCGGAAACAATCTCAAAGGCAGAACGCTCGGACTTATCGGCGCCGGTCGTATCGGCGGAGCCGTTGCAGAACGTGCCTATAAAGGATTTGGCATGAACGTGATCTACAGCGATTTGAACAAGAACGCCGACATCGAAAAGAACGCCAAGGCCAAACACCTTCCGATGGATAAAGTCCTCGCGCAAGCGGATATCGTGAGCATCCACGTTCCGTTGTTCCCATCCACGCGTCATCTCATCTCAACGCGCGAGTTCAGCCTCATGAAGAAAGGCTCGCTCCTGATCAATACCGCCCGTGGTCCGATCGTGGACGAGAAAGCCTTGTGTCGCGCGTTGAAGACGAAACGCATTGCTGGAGCAGGTATCGACGTCTTTGAATGCGAACCGGCCATCGACTGCGATCTCACAGACAATTTGGAACTTCGCGCCATGCCGAACGCGGTCCTTACGCCGCACATCGCAAGCGCCACCTACGAAGCTCGTGCAGACATGGCAATCATCGCGGCGAAGAATATCGTTGCGGTTCTTGCAGGAAAAAAGGCCATCTCCCCAGCAAAGTAGTCGTTAGGATCAGTATCATCCGTCAAAAGCAGAGGATCTCCTCTGCTTTTGAAATCGCCTCGATACGAACATCGGGTCACGATGTTCGTACTGATACCGCTACTCTTTTTTTGCTATACTCCACCCATGAAACAAACTCCCCATAGGGGCTTTACCTTGATCGAACTCCTCGTGGTGATCGGGATCATCGGGTTACTTGCGACCTTTGCCGTGGTACAGCTTGGCGGATCCAGGGAAAAGGCTCGCATCGCCAAAGGCGCTGGCTTTTCTGCGCAAATGCTTCGCACCTACGGAGATGATCTTGCGATGAGATGGGATTTTGACGAATGCTCTGGAACAACCGTATCAGATCAATCCGAAACAGCGACTCCAGGAACCCTCACGAACGGACCCCTATGGTCAACGGATACGCCGAGTGGACAAGGATGCTCCCTGTCATTCGATGGATCCGATGACTACGTGGCAAGTACGGCCCAAATCAATCTCGCGAACCAATCATTCACGATTTCCGCCTGGGCGGTACGAAGAGTTTCTGGCGTTTATCAAAATATTTTTTCTGCCGGCTCCGTTGCGGGAGTGAGTCAATTGCTTCACTTTGGTTTCCGATCGGGCAACACCTTCATGTGTGACTTCTACGGAAACAATACCGATACCACAGCCACGTTCACCGACACGAAATGGCATCACTATGTCTGCACGTTCGATGCTACGACACGCGCACGAAAACTATACGTCGATGGAAGTCTCGCCGCTTCCACGATCGCACCCAGCGCATTCATTGGCACCTCTACCGTTGGCGTTGGTCGCGTAAACAATAGCTCATACTACTACAATGGCCTTATCGATGACGTCCGCTTGTACAAGCGCGCCATGACCTCGGTAGAGATTCAAAACCTCTATGCGGAAAATCAGCGATCTTTCGAAGTCGCTCAAGCGAAGTATTGATCTTTTTTGCTATACTTGTTCCATGAAACGAGCTCGCGGTTTCACGCTCATCGAACTCCTCGTGGTCATCGCGATCATTGGGCTGCTTGCGACGTTCGCCGTGGTGCAGCTTGGCGCATCTCGAGAAAAAGCGCGCGATACCAAGCGGAAACAGGATCTTGTCCAAATGCAGAAAGCGATCGAACTTTACTATAACGAAAACGGCTCATATCCGAACACCGGCGGAGCCTGGCGCGGGGGCGGAAGCGGATGCACCTATGGTCCGTATTCAACCACGGGAACCACCGGATACATTCCGGGTCTCGCCCCTCAATACATAGGCGTCTTGCCGCTTGATCCAAGGCCAGGGACAAGAGCGTGGCCATGCACGACCATCGGACAGTCTTGCTACCTCTATAATTCCAATGGAACGGATTACAAGCTCATCGCACACTGCGGCATTGAAGGCGCTTTCCCGAAACCCGACGAACCGTTCTACGATCCATATCGTCCCACGTGGGGCATCATGGTCTGCAACCAAGGCAGCACGGCGTGCGCGGGGTGGTAAAATCATCTGAACCAGAATTCTCAAGAAATTTTTAGTATCGCGCTGAAGTCCCCTGATAAGGGGATTTAGGGGTTCTCCAGGCTCTACATTTGCTAATTACGCTTGACATTTTTCATAAAACGTGCTATAAAGGACAGTTCACAATAAGGAGTTTACTCATGAAAAAGACACTGGTTTACGTAACCCTCATCCTGAACGCGTCCTTTGCCATCGGGTGCTCAAGCACCCCACTACCCCCAATCGTCGCCTATCGCGAACAGGCAAGAGCTATTTCGCGGGAAGCGAAAGATGATTATGAGCGTCGTATCGAAGCTCAAAATCTCATGGACGAGATCAATCTTGCCGAACACCTCAAAGGAGAGGAGCGACAAGCGCAACTTGAAAACGTCCGCGTGAAGCTCCAAAGCCTCACGAATTAGTCCGCGAGGGGGTCTTCGTCCTTAACTCGTCCTATGCCTAGCATATGGACGAGTTTTTGGTTGCCGATATCCGGAAAGTTACAAATGGCATTTCCATTGATATACTTCATCAAGTTTATGCAGAAACGAGGCTTCACGCTCATCGAGCTTCTGGTCGTCATCGCGATCATTGGACTTCTTGCGACATTAGCCGTTGTTTCATTTTCCAACTCTACGGCAAAGACCCGGGATGCCAAACGGAAAGCGGATCTCGTGCAGATGCAAAAGGTCCTCGAACTTTATATGAACGACAATGGAAGCTATCCAAGCACGGCAAACAACTGGTGGGGTAATTGCGGAAGCTTTGGAAACCACGGCCTCACTGGCGCAACCGCCTACATTCCAAACGTCACCCCGCAATACATCGGGCAGCTTCCAAATGAATCACATCCCATCGCAATGGCCGGAGCCTGTGCGAGTAACTTAGCCAATTCTTGCTATGTCTACCGTTCAGACGGAACGAATTACAAACTTCTTTCCCTTTGCAACGTGGAAACAACCCCACCAGCCGCAAATGAAGCCTTTTATGATCCCACGAGGCCGACATGGTCTTTTGCCGTATGCAACCAAGGATCGCCAAGCTGCGCATGGTAGCCCGCTACCCCCTCTTTGTTGACAAATTCACTATTTTCCAGCATACTTTCGACACAATTTCAGATGGGCCCTTAGCTTAGTTGGTAGAGCGCCTCGTTTGCAACGAGGAGGTCATCGGTTCGAATCCGATAGGGTCCACCATAACGGAATCGCTCCCACACGGGAGCGATTTTGCGTAAGCGGGGTAAGGGAAAATGTGGTTTTAATAACCTGGAAATCGACCGGTTGCCGAGTTTGGAGCGTTGGGCTACCTTTGAAGTGTACTTAAAAAATCTGCTCGTTTACCGATAATATGAAGCGAGAAGCGCACGAAATTCTACCTTAGCACGAGGGCGGCAAAACTAACGCAGAAAATTGCCAGTATTATGCAAACAAGACAACCAAACCAAATCAGGAAAATCGAACCAATTAAGAACTTGAAGCAATTGCTTCAAGAACTAAAAGAATGGAAGCACGGTTGGTGGCGATACCTGAAATATAGCTGCAAGCTCACTACTTGGATATACATAGCGAGGCTTCGTAGATTATACTTATTTTGGAAATGTCATTTTGATATTTTTTTGAGAGCGAGTTTTATCTTGTTCGCTCTGGGGGTTGGGCTCATTCTGCACCTCATTGGTGGCAGCGCCTTTACCAAAGACATCTTGAGCGATTACCTCATTTCTGTAGGTGCAATGGCGGGTGGAGCAATTGCCATTGTGTTTACGATATCTGTTTTTCTTCTTCAGAGCGCTGCTGATTTATACTCATCGCAGTATTTCGAGGTTTATATCCATGACTGGCGAGAAAAAATTGTGTATGCATTAGTTATACTGATAACATTACTTTTCTTTGGGACGAGTTTGTATGTCGGTGGACTGGAAGATATACCCGAAGCAGTAAGTCCTTACATCGTTTGGGTTTCTTTGGTGCTTGTTGGGGTAATCTTTGCCTTAATTGACTGGCAATATAAAACCGTCCGACAAAAAATCAGTCCGACAAAAGCTATCTACTTTCTTGAAAATCAAGGTGTAAAATTTCTTGACCAAGTACATGAAGATGCACGGCGCATCGCTGACATAATGACCACGAGGGATGGAAACTTAAATGAAAACGAAGCCTTAGCGAAGACATACAACTACTTCTTCCAACCACGTATCGACGATCTTAATAGACAGCTCGAAAACCTTATTGAAATATCCCTAAAACTATCCGATAAGCAAGAGGTTGGCACAACAAAAAGAGGTCTTTGGGCAGTTCACAATGTACTAGCCAAGTACATCGAGGTTAGAAAAACATCATCGGTAGCAATGCCATCAGGAACAACTTTCTTGGCCGTTGAGAGCGACAGTCAGCGTTTTCTTTTCGATAATCTAGATCGACTTAATAAAGCTGGCGAGAAATTCATTAAAGAAGACAAAGACGTTTTAGCTACTTACATTCTGCACGTCCATCAAAAATTAGCAGAGAAGGCCAAGGATATTACCTATGTCGGCATGACTGGCAACAACCCAATCCTTGAAAATATTGTTGGTAATCTTGAGGCATATATTTCCATTGGAACGCGGGCAAAAAATCTGGAGGTTGCTTTCCAAGGAGCAGGAAGCCTTGGCGATGTAGCGACGCACGTTGCAGAAGTTGGTTTAAACCATACCTTGGCAGGAATCCAAGACAAACTTAAAGAAATCGCCGTGTACGGAGTCATTGAGAAGCAAACTGTTGTCATAGACCAATGCAATAAAAATATCGTGAAAATCTTAGGGCTAGCATTTACACACAACAAGATAATCGCCCAACATCAATTTTCCTCTGGATTGAAACACGTATCAAGCATCGCTCTGCATGTATTTACCGCTAGACAGACTGGCTTTATGCCAAATGACTTTAGCTCGTCTTCTGCAATGACAAAAGGATATGACAGCCTATTGGAGCCGCTATACGTTGCAATCCAACGCTATACAAAAATCACTAATGCCAGAGACAAGGATGATTATCGAAGAAATATCACAGATTTTTTCGATGAGTTATATCGTAGCCTACGAACACTATCCGAAGAACTTAAACACTCTGACGACCTGCTCAGCGAGAACATTGGGCGCTTGCTCTTCAATGTAAACAATATCATTCTTCAGCTTATTGAAAATAAAGAGTTCGGCGACAAGCGTGGAGAGCTTAGCAAACAGCTTGCCTGGAATATACATCTGCCATACTGGTTCGTACGTCATTCAGAAAAATTTGATGCTGGCTCAAACAACTTTAGATCTCTGACCGAGAGCGTTGCAAAAACAGGCATTCTTGCCATTGCACGGTTAGGCAACAAAGAACTGGCTAAAGACGCTGTCCAGTGCCTCGGATCAATAACTCAGGAAGCGCTTAAAAAAAATATCGACAAATACGGATACGATGAACCGAGAATTCTGGGGAAAGCCTGCTATATCGGCATACTCGCACTAAAGATGGGTTGGTTTGACGTCTATGCAGAAACAGTAATAAAAATTGCAGACTTCCAACCAAAATATGAAGCAAAATACTTCAACGAGATACCACCCCACGTTAATATTGAAGAAATCAGTCCAAGGAAAGACCAGTTGCGCATAGGAATAATGCTGTGGCGAGATGATTTTGATTACAATCGTCTCAATAGAATGGCTGGATTACGAAATGATGCTGAGGACATGATGTACGATCTTATAAACATTGGTGATATTGATTGGTTTACCTACAAAGTTTGGGGTGAATGGGATGCTGATAGTCCTGTGACGGATAAAATAGAAGAGGATATAAAGAACGTAAGAAATAAGAAAAATATTATTCAAAAACTGGTCAACTTGTTAAAAACCAGAGTGTTATAATTATGAGCAGTAACAAAAAATTCGATCTCGGAAAACTTCAGGAGAATTATTTTAATACTTCTGTCGCGAATGTAAATCAAGCAAACGACGCGATAAAGTCAGCGCAGAATTGGCTGCTGATTTTGGGTTTAGCTGAAATGTCTTTTCTGAGCGCCGTTATCTTGCAGCCAGAAATTACAACGAAAAACTGTGTACAAGGTATTTTGATCGTACTCTTACTAGCCTTTGTTTTGTTCATTTTTGGTTCCGTAATGCAGTACAAACATTTACTGTCTTCAGCTCGGTATTACAACGAACTATCAAAAAAAGTTTTGGACGAAATGGAACGAGAGCAACAGCACGCCAATGAGATACCGGAAGGTATTAAATTAGACCGAGAGCAAATTCAATCGAGTAGAATAGCCAATATCCTATTATTTACTGCTTTCTGTTTGATAATTTTTTCTACTATCGCCATGATGCCATTTATTTTGAAATTATAGATTGAACATTTTTTAAAAAGAGTTGCCCGTCCGCAGTGCGTACGTCAGGCGCTCCGTTCAAAATAGGTTCGCGCAAAGATTAACACTTCATCACCTTAGCGAAATCCTTCCTTACCTCATCGTAAACCACTCTTTTTATAGCGCAAGATTCCCTTACCCCTACGCCTACTTCAAAAACTCCACGAATAGCCTCTTTGACTCAAAAACGATAGCCCCGTTGGTTATGAGCTCCCTAAAAAACAACTCAGGCGACCTTTTCTTTAAAAGGTCGCCTGTTGTTATAGCAAAGAAAGGACATTATCGATCACTGATTGGAATAGCATCCGCATCCGGCGCGAGGAGACTCATGAAGTACATGCGCATGGATCGGACGACGTCAGCGGCAACGGGAAACTCGAAGGAACGATGGCATTTTTGGCACACGAGCACACGCCAATGATCACTGATGTGAATGGATGCCATGGAACCGCGGCAATATTTTCCGTGCTGACCACGAAGCCGCGCATCGGTCGGAGCGTCGTCATCGAGATGCGGATGGAATCCCGGTCCGTGGATATCCTCGAAACACTCTCCGGATTTTTCCGAAATCTGGATAGGCTCGAATGGGCGGGACTCGTTGATGTATCGCTCCAAGCGAGCAAGGCGTGGATCACTAGGCTCTGCCACCAACGGATCATCCACGACCGGCATGAGCGATGCGCTGCGTTGCACGCGAATGCGCATCGTGAGTTTTTCGAGCCAGGCCGCTGCTTCCTTACCCTCTCCCTGAATTTCCGACTGCACGCATACACCGAGTACCGGAACGCTTCCCTGCATGCGGGCGCTGATCAATCCGGGCGAGGACGAAAAAGAGAGCATGAGCGAATCCGGATCGTAGGTGACAGACGTGGGATGGAATCCGACGTCACACAATGCGCTCATGAAATGGATTTTCCAATAATCCATCGTGCCAGGAATGCCGCTCGTCAAAAGATGCAGGAGCTGCGGGCCGTATTCACGAAAAGGAACGGGGTTTTGTGGTTTTTCCAAGGTTCACCTCCATATGTCATATTTTGCCCTTTCCCCCTTTTTCATGCAATAAGGGCAGGAAATACCCCCATTGCCAAGGAAACTAGACACGTGTATACTGTCTGCTATCCCTATACGGGAGAGGAGTGTTAATCGTCCATGAGCAGACAGAGTTCGAGTCCGCTTTCGACCGAATTAGCTGGTGTTTCACCTCCGTTACCGCACGTTCAATATCAAAGTGAACAGGACTGCTTGGCCATACGGCATCCAAATTGTCATCCGAAGTACGTACGCATCGATGACTATCTCACGATGCATCGGGATCCGAAGACGAACAGTCTCATCGGATTCCGAATCACCGAAGCGCGTACCGTAATCCTTCGGTTGCGAAGATCGATCATTTTCGGCGCGCAAGGAGCTCCCTTGGAGCAATGCCTCGCCGTCGCAAAAGGCCTAAGCCTCGAAATCGCAAAAAGCGATGGAAGAGGCACCGGCACGATCATGAGCAGTTACGATGAAGTCTTGCGTTTCGCAAAAGGCGTATACGTTTCACCGGAAGAACTTGCCAAGATGGTAAAACCGTCATCACATCCTGCAGCATCACTCACGCCGCAGGTTCCGCCGGTCATACCGACCACGCAAGTCCAACCGTAGTTTCGCTACGCCGTTCTCACTTTGACCTTTCTTATCGCTCGTTTCTTTCGCGAGAGCATTCCATTCGGGATGCTCTTTTGCGTTTCAAAACCCTTTGCCGTTTTCATTGCTTTCGCTTATAGTGCTCTCATGTCCCAACGACGCATTGACCTCTCCCGGCAACACGCAAGCTGGATGCCGCACGCGCAAACGATTGCCACGGAAATCGCGAATATCGCCGAACGCGAATATCCGAATACCGAACCGCGAACGTATCTCGTGGGCGGAGCCGTGCGCGACCTCGTGCTCGAGCTCCCCTCGAAAGACGCGGATATTGAAGTGTACGGCATTTCGCAACACGTACTTGAAAGCTTGCTCTATCGCCTGTTCGGACAAGGGGTCAACCTTATCGGAAAATCGTTTTGCGTGTATCACGTACGGATCGATGACGACACGAGCATCGACATTGCCCTGCCGCGAACCGATACCGCCACCGGACTCGGACATCGTGATTTCGAGATCGCCTACGATCCGACCATGCCGATCAAAGAAGCAGCGCGACGGCGTGATTTTACGATCAATGCCATGCTGGTCGATCTCATGACCGGAGAACTTGAAGATCCGTTCGATGGCTTGCGCGACCTCGAAGAACGCACGTTGCACGTAGTCGATGCGGAAACGTTTATCGAAGACCCCCTTCGCGTGTATCGCGCCCTGCAATTCGTGGCACGCTTCGGACTTGCGCTCGATACGGAAACCGAACGCCTGTTGCGGAACATGGTTTCCCAAGGTGCGCTTGAACAACTTCCTGCGGAACGCGTCACCGAAGAAGTCCGAAAACTCATCCTGTCCCCAAAGCCGTCCATGGGCTTTGATGTCGCAAAGCGCATCGGGATCATCGCACGCACATACCCGGAACTCGCGACCTTGGAGCGGACAGCGCAAGATCCCCAGTGGCATCCGGAAGGGAATGTCTGGATCCATACGATGATGGCCGTAGACGAAGCCGCGGAATTGCTCCGCGATTCCGATCACGCGGATCTGACGGAAAAAGAAAAACTCCACGTGATGTTAGGGATTCTCTGTCATGATCTTGGCAAACCCGAGACCAGCGAAGAAGCGGACGGTCGCATCCACGCGCACGGACACGAACAGGCTGGCGTTGCGCCAACGAAACGACTCCTGGCACAATGGCGATTCCATCAACGGGACGAGCGCGCGGTCTGCGCCATCGTTGCGGAACACCTTAAGCCCGTCATGCTCTCCACGGATTACCAGCATGGACGATTGAACGAAGAGCAGTTCGTGAACGCCCTTCGTCGTTTGCTCAAACGCGTCCATCCGGCGAGCTGGAAATCCTTGCTTACGGTGAGCGAAGCGGATCGGCGCGGACGCGGAAAGAACAGCCAAGCTGATCAGTCTGATGCCATGCGGCGCACGATTTCGGATATCATCATTCGAGAACGTCTTGATGAAACCGCCATGCGAACCCTGATCACCGGACAGGATTTGCTCAAACTCGGCATGCAACCAGGTCCGGCGATCGGCGCACTGCTCCAGGACATTGAAAACGCCAGGGATGACGGCAAAATCAGCACCCCGGATGAAGCCCTAGCCTTTGCCAAAGAGTCTATGGTACGGTCTACGTCATAGATCGTATGCCACGCATCGAGCCCATTCTCCGCTCCATCGGGTTTACCGAAAGCGAAGTCAAAACCTATCTCTGCGCCCTCACCGGAGGACCGCAGCCGGCAAGCGACCTTTCCCAAAAAACCACGCTTTCGCGACAAGCCGTCTACAGCGCCATCGACAGCCTCACGGATCGCGGGTTGATCAGCTCAGTCCAGCGGGATGGCCGGACCGTGTTCATGGCAGAATCCCCAAAGGCACTTTTGGCATACGCGAAACGCCATGAGGATGATGTTCGAAAACGTCTCGCGGATCTCGAGATCTGCATCCCATCCCTCGAACTCCAAGCGGGCGGTGAACGTCCCGTCGTCAAAATGTACGAAGGCAAAGAAGGGATGCGCGCGCTCACGCAGCAAACAGACGCGCTTCATGAAGAGGAAATGTACGAACTCACGGATTGCTACGCCATGTTCGAAGTCCTGACTGAAGAAGATATCGCCCCGTACCGCGAAGCGCTCCGCAAACAAAAGCATCACGTCTCTTCGATGATCTCGTACAAGTTCCGACCATCGCCGGAAGGGATCGCGGCCGCGCGCATGTATCTTCCGGAGTCGGATGCAGGGTTCAAAAGCCATGTCCAAGTCGTAGGTAACCATGTGAACTTCATCACCTTTGTCGGCAAACTCCACTCGATCATGATCGACAGCAAGCCGGTTGCGGACCTAATGCGCCTCTTATTCCGCTACGCTCGAAAAGGCCTTCGTACGGAATCCATTCCACTCTCATCCGTGCAGAAAACCATGAAAGAAGAACGCGAATCCTAGCGTATCTATCTTATTGCGGTTTCTTTGCAAATCGCTATACTATTTAGACTGATTTATCTGATTCCTTCTTATCTCTATGCGAACATCAACACTTCTGACAATCTGTGCGCTCACGATTCTCGTTGGCGCGGGTTGCTCAAAAAAGGAGCAAAATCCAAATAATGACCAGGTTCAGCCAGCGGCGCAGCAGCAAGAAACCCAGCAGCCAGACCAAAAATCCGTGACCTTTGAAAGCGCAGACGCTTCTCCCGCCTATACCATGGACGAAGTCTCAAAACACAGCAAGCCAGAAGACTGCTGGTTCGTGATCGCTGACAAGGTGTATGACGCCTCCAATGCGGGAACAAAGCATCCAGGCGGCGATGCGGTATACCAAGGCTGCGGCAAGGATGCCACGACGCTTTTCGACACTCGTCCGATGGGCTCCGGTACCCCACACTCCGAAAAATCCCGAGGCTATCTCAAGAACTACGAAATCGGCACGCTGCAAAAATAGTTTAGGTTATAAAAAACATCCCGATGTGTATCGGGATGTTTTTTTTATTTACCGCATTCCTTCCAGTCGTGCGATTCGATCTTCGATCGGCGGATGCGTGGAGAGCAGTTTTTGCAAGAACGACGCGCGAAACGGATTCACGATAAACAAGCTCGCGGTCGCTTCATGTTTCGGTTTTCCTACAAGATTCATATGGCGAGCAGCCGCATCCAGCTTTCGAAGCGCAGAGGCGAGCGCATGCGGATCCGCATACTCGGCACCACGATCATCCGCGCCATATTCCCGGGATCGGGAAATCGCGAACTGAATCATCGCAGCCATGAGCGGTGTAAGGATGACCATAAAAAGCATAGCGAGCGGATTCCCGCCTTCGCGGTCGCGATTCCCTCCAAAGAACATCGCCATGTTCGCGAGGTAGGAAACGACGCCGGCAAGCGTGGCTGCAATGGAGCAGATAAGGATATCGCGATTCTTCACATGCCCCATTTCATGAGCGAGAACAGCCCGCAATTCACGCTCGTCTAAAATCTGCATGAGCGACGGGGAAACCGCAACGACTGCATGCGCGGGATTTCGTCCGGTAGCGAAAGCATTCGGGCCAGGCATGCCATGCACAATAGCCACGCGGGGCATCGGCAAGCCTGCACGCGCGGCAATATCACGAACCATGGATTGCAGCCCGGGCTCTTCATTCGGCTCAAGTACCTTGGCTCCGTACATCCCCAAGACGAAGCGATCCGAAAACCAGTATGAACCGATATTCATCACGATCGAAACGATCAATGCCACGAATAGCCCATCCTGACCACCGAAATACTGACCAAACCCAAGAATGATCGCTGTGAGCAATCCCAGAAGAATCGTTGTTTTGAGTGTATTCATCATATATTGGGGCAAAAAGAAGATGATTCATCTACGCTACGAAAGAAGGACGCCTATGTCAAGGAAAACCGGCATGAAAAAACCTTGATCATGCTTCCCCCTCCACCTATACTTTCCTTACTATGAAACGTGTATCCGCCGTTCTCCTCTTCGTAGCCCTCGGGGCATTCGCAACAGGCGTTGGCGTGATTCCGTTTCTCGTTCTCGCGAACCAAGATCGGGATACCCTGAACATGGAATTGCAAAAGACCCAAGCGACCGCAGAACGAATGGCATCGGAAAAAGAAAAGATCGCACAACAAGCCAATCAAAAAGTCCTCGAAGCGAATTCCGAAATCCAACGCGCACAAGGCGTGCTCAAGGAACTCCAAGAAGACCAGCGCCTTACCGGTATCGCAAAACAGATTTCGGATCCGAAACCGCGCCAGCTCGCCCAATGGACATCCGTAGTTTCCCTCACCCAAGGCGTACAGTTTTCCATTCCGCAAGGAAGCTACGTAGACATGGATGAAAAAACCGGCATCGCCATTGCACGAGGATCAACCACGTCTTCCGCGATTCCGTTTACGCGATGGATGGAGGTCACGCCCTTCGTCAAAGACAAACGCGACTCGCTCGACGCATCACTCATCAACACCAAGCCTCAAGCGCTCCTCATTCATGGACGTCTCTTTAAAGGCGTTCTCGGAACGCTTCCGGATGATTCGCGTGCGATGTACCTGGAAGCGCGGGAATCCGGAACAAGCACGCATCTCATTTGGATCCGCGACCTCGAAACGCTTGAACGTAAAAATATCCTCGATACGCTTCTTGGATCATTCGTGATCCAGTCACCGTCGTAATGCCATCATCGTCCCCTCGTGCAAAAAAGCAGATAGAAGATGGGCGCATTCGTACGCTCCTTCTATGGTATCGACGTCATGGTCGCGATCTCCCTTGGCGTCGCACGCGCGATCCGTACGCCATTTGCGTGAGCGAGATCATGTTGCAACAAACGCAAGTTGCGCGCGTCATTCCCTTTTATGAATCATGGATGAAGCGATTCCCGTCTTGGGAGTCGCTTGCGAACGCGAATACGCCGGAACTCATCCGCGCCTGGTCCGGTCTTGGGTACAATCGACGTGCGCTCTATCTTCGCGAGGCGGCGAAAACCGTCTGTGAGCGTGGCGTACCGCACACCGAAGAAGGATGGCGCGCGCTCAAGGGCATTGGCCCATACGCTGCCGCAGCCATCCATACCTTCGTAGCCCAAGAACCGGCAGCAGCGATCGATACGAACGTGCGGCGCGTCATCGGACGACTCGTGCTCCGAAAGCCATTCCCAACCCAACAGGACGATCATGCCGTTCGGCGCGCACTCCAAGCCATCTTCCATCGTAAACAGGACTGGAAAGCACTCCATGCAATCATGGATCTTGGCGCCATGGTCTGCCAAGCACGAAAGCCAAACTGCCTGGAATGCCCATTGCGTGAGCAGTGCGTTTCTGCAAAACGCTTCCTTACCTCGTCTGTTGTTCGTCCGAAGACCGCAATCGTTCAAGAACGCATACATGAAGGAAAACGTTTTCCGGATCGCATCTATCGTGGACGCATTCTTCGATTACTCCAAACAGCATCCTCATATTCCATTCGTCGCATCGGAAATATGATTGACGATTCGTACGATGATACCCAAGATCGTGAATGGATTCTCCGTATGATCGATCGCATGCAACGTGACGGACTCATCGAAATGAAGCGAGAACGTATTCAACTTCCCATTCAAAAATAAAAGTTATCCACATCTTTGTTTACGTAAACAAACACCACGAACATCTCTACGATGTTCTTTTTTGTCGCTCGAACGACAAAACACGATGCGCAGAAGAGAAAAAATATTTTTCTTTGCTGAAAAACATGATCATGCACATCTATTTTTATCGCAAATTAAGAGAAAAAAATAATCTTTTTCCTTTTCCTTGTTTTAAAATAAAAAAATGATTCTAAAAAAATATTTTTGCATCTCTTTTTCTTTTTCGAGAAAGAAAAATATTCTTCATCTAAGAAAAAACTTTTATCGGATGAAAAAAATTCCTTGACGTGTCAAAAATGTGTTATACTACGTTTTGTAATCGCCACCCTGAAGTTCGCGATTTACACTTATCAAACCTAAAAGGAGGTGATCATTCATGCCAGCGAAAAAGAAGGCCGTGAAGAAGACCACAAAGAAGAAAGCCGTGAAGAAAGTTGCAAAGAAGAAGGTAGCGAAGAAGAAGAAAAAGTAAGAAATTCCCCCCGAATGAAATCGGGGGATTTCTTTTTAAAAAAATAGATCGTTTTGTACGATCTATTTTTTATCTCTCCTATTCCCTATAACATCGTTGGTTGTTCCGGCGCGTGCGCTTTTACGCGGATCTTTCCAAACTCGCCGTCATATCCAGGAATGCGCTCTACCTCGCCCCTGCGCATGGCAAAAATCGCCTGAACGATCTCCGGAGAGGCGTATGGCGCAAGATCAGCCGCTGAAAGATCAAGAAGAATTCCGAATTCGGTCCGATCACCTGCGCACAGACGATCCATGGCCGTACGAACACGTTTTGATGACGAGCCGACGTTGTAAACGGAGCCGATGAGTTCTGCGAGCGGCGTGATCGATCGATACGGAACCAAACCAGATGACGGGGGCGTTCCCGTTTCACGGTCCGCGAGTTCAACAACGCGATTCAATACGCCGATCGTCAATGGCTTTCCGCACACCGGACACAATCCTTTCCGTCGTTTCGTTTCTTCCGGTTCACACCAAAACCCGCATGCACGATGTCCATCCACGTGATACTTACCCTCTTCAGGAAAAAATTCGATCGTTTCGATGAATCGTTTCACATCATGCGTCGTCAGAATGTCGTAGACATCGTCATAGGTCGGCGCATCCATTTCAAATACGTTCGCTTCACGACCCAACTTATCCAATGAATGCGCGTCGGAGTTCGAAACCAAAAAGAGACGATCGAGCGCAGACAACCGGCGATTCATCTCCGGATCCGAAGAAAGACCCGTTTCAATGGCATGGATATTCGATGCGAGATCCCCGAAACATTCTTCGAGGGAGTCGAAACCGGACTGCGATCCGAAAATGGCATACCACGGCGTCCAGGCATGGGCCGGAATGAGCAAGATACGCGGATCGATCTCTAACAAGATGCGAAAAAGCACCTCGGAATCCAAACCGAGAATCGGACGACCGTCGGCTTTGAGATTGCATCCGCGCTTCTCAAGCTCGGCAATGAGACGATCGACGGAATCGAGCGACGGAAAGAGGATGACATGATGCACGCGTCGCGTTTTTCCTCCGCGCTTATATACGCAAGAAAGTTCCGTTGAAAGGAGAAAACGCGTGGCACTGGATCCATCCGCCAACATGAATGCTCCGCCCTTGTCATGGACGAGATGCTCGCCCATATGCGATCGCCAAGCCGGATGCGTCACATCTGAGGTTCCAACAAGGTTAACCCCCTTCTTCTCACAGGCTTTTGCGATATTCGGAAGCGTCAATTCCTTGGAACACGCCCTGGAATACTTGGAATGGAGGTGAAAATCAGTGATAACGCGCATACGATCCATACGGTAGCACGATCTAAAAAGAAGGAGAAAAAAGAGGCACGGATTTTTCCGTGCCTCGCTGATCCATGCCTTTTCTAGACTTGCGCCCTTATCTCCCTATAAGAATAAGGATATTCGCCTCGCTCGGACGTTCCGTGGTTGGCAGTGTCGAAGTAACAACCCCGTCCGTTGGAGCGACGAGAGCCTCGGAAATCATCGAAGCCGATCCCGACGTTTGATCAATGATACGCGTTCCAGTGTATGCAGCCCCGGCGTCACCGACCTTCGTCACAACGAATCCCGCATCCGTCAACGTTTTCTTCAATCGTGCGCCTTCGCCGTTCTTACGGGAACCATTACGAATCTCAATCGTCGTAGAAGCTCGGAGCTGATCGATCGACGGCGCGGATGGCGTTCCACTCACTTCCTGGGAATCGGACGGCTCCGAAGAAACGCGAATAAGCGGGGTTGCCGTAGCTACCGCAACCAAACGATCTAACTTTTCGGAGTAGATCATAGCCCGATCTTTCCAAATCAAGACCTTATCACCCTGCTCTGCATCCCGATAGAATTCCGGATTCTTCTGGCGAACGAGTTCGATATTATTAATGGTATACACGCGAGGCTGATCCGTTTCCTTTACAAGGATATGCTTCCGCACGCGATCCATGAGCGAAAGGTTTTGCTGAACCGCCTGATCGGATGCTCCAACTTGCTGCTTTGGCGCTTCTTGCTTCTTAAACCCCGCCCTGCCGGTCATCATGAGATAGACAGCGCTTGCTGCCATAATGATAATCAGCACTAAAGCAAAAATCGGCTTTTTGGATGGACGATCCTCAAGCACGACCGTTCGCATTCCAGTCGGGTTGCCCCTCTTTTTTGGCGTCATATTGTTAAGGGAAGTATAACATATCGGACATCGCGGTATCAGCAGTTGGCGAGTTTGCGAGTTAATGGGTTAGTGGGTTCAGGGTACGGATGACGGATTGCGAATCATTTTACCCCTTTCTCATTTCTGTCTTCTTTTCTGTTTTTTCGCTTTATAAAGTCATTTAAGCATGTGTACAACTTGGGGATATGCCAACAATCCTCTAAGGAGATACGTCACCAACCAATCTCTCGCACCCCGAAACCAAGCACCACCTCATCTTTGTCACCCTGAGGAACGAAGGGTCCATTTCCCCGCAACAAATATCTCGCCATCAAAAAAACGTTCCCCATCTCTCATAATATCAAAATCCATCTTTGATCTTTTTAACGTACCCGTATCATCATCCGGCATAGACGTTTCCGAAATAGACCCTTCGTTCCTCAGGGTGACAAAAGGATTTGAGACCTTAATACCCGCATCAGATACCAAAAATAACCCAATCTCCTTAAAAAAGTTACGGACGATCAATAAAAAGAAGTTATTTTACAGCAAAAATCACCTTCTCTTCTTCAAAATTCAATATACGATAGAACAAATCGCCTTATTTACCACCGATTCGATGAATGCGACTATTCAGATCCATTTCTTAGGGGATCCCATTTCTATAAATCGGGTATCTCTTTGCCTAGCCCATCAAACCCGGGACGGGTCCGAGGCCACCCCCCCCTTCTCTCCAACTGAAAATATTTTCCGCCCACCGCCTACCCTCGCATTCATCACGATCGACTGGCTCACTTTTTTTACCCTCCTCTCTCCCCCAAACTTCCGACCCATCCTTCCCACGGATCCCCGAATACGCTCCCGCCAGAGAACTGACAGACCGGGGTAGGCGTATAGACCCACGGACCCGATTTCCCCATCCCCAACCCTTATCCACAAGATGCGCAAAAAGTATTTTCGCTCCATTGAGCGAGATTGATCAAAACAAGCATATGAGGGGTACAATGGTTGCAGGGATAACGGATCGGACCAACTCGCACCTTCAAGATCCCACCCACCACCTATCATCCGATCCTCCAACCCGGAAAAATAAAAACGGGTCATCCGCTTCGGCGAATGAGCAACATCAAAACAAAAAATAAAACTGGTTCGCCAGACCAAACGACTCCGATAAAATTCTCGGGGTCGTTTTGTTTTCCGATCACTCCCCACGATCCCTCCTCTGATCGTAAGAGATCTTAATCCTCAAACCCGGCGACGATCATTTTCATACCTGGCCGAAGAAGCCGCCGTGAACACAAAACGTACTCAATATTTTGACCTCGATAAAATAAAGCCATTCGCATCCTATGAATAAAAAGATTCTTTTCCGTTTTCCGTCATCATTCGGAGCGTGATCCAATGCTTTAGACGACGTTTTGATCCTCGAGAGACCGATGCTCGCATCATGTTCCCACTTAGAAAGATCTCGACGTATCTCTTCCGCCGCCATCATCACGAAGACGGTACACGAGACAGCTCCTACCCTCACGTTCGAGAACAGCACGCCCGACCGACCCGACTTACCACCTTCCTCATTCGCAACTCACCCGGGGTCACGTAGAGGTCCGAGCATCATAACCTCGAACATCCAGACGAAGTTCGAAGACCCGCTTCGAGGAAGAACCTCATCGAGACGAAAAAGGTCATCGCCAAGGAGCTCGATCCGAGCGGCGACGCCCCTCCTCTCTCGACCCCTCACGGCCAAGAACCCAGACCCATCATCCGATCACCCATCGACCTACCCAACGACACCGACCAGCCACCCCATCGGGGGGGGTGGTACACCCGGGGACTTGCCTCATCCAAATCCTCTTCCCAGCGTCCACGAAAATCGATACCTCTTAAAGAAGAGATCCGGGGGCACTCAGGTCGCCCCATAAAGAGACCCCTTCGTTCATCAGAAGAACCCCACACCTCAGACGTCTAGATAGAACCTTAGGCAGATTGCCTCCTAGGGGTGGGTCTGAGACCCACCCCTACGCCAGAACCAATCCCTTAATATCACCATAAACAAATACCCCAAAATCCACCCACCCCCCTGCCTCCGAAGAAACGCGATGCCCGTAGGGCATTGGGCATACCAAACCCTACGAATACCTCCCCGGCAGATAACTCATAAGCCAGAAGGCCTGACCCCGCCCCATACCAATCCACCCCGCACACCAACCATCACCCTCAACCCCGACACCACCCTCTCCCCACTACTCTCTACCCACTCTTCCAACATACACACAACTTATACACAAGATACTTTTTAGCTACATATAGCGAATAAATAAAGATTTTGACTTCAAAATACACGCATTTGACAGGAGAAAATCCTAAAAGAAAAAGCCTAAAAATCAAACTAAACACAAACAAAAACACCCCGATTTCTCGGGATGCTTTTGAAAAGAACATCATTGTCTTGGCGCTGGGCTACTCTCCCAGGACCGGGTTGGGTCCAAGTACCATCGCTGCTAACAGGCTTAACTTCTGTGTTCGAGAAGGGAACAGGTGTACCCCCGTTGCTGCAAGCACCAAGACGATAACGTCCTTTTTATAACAGACCTCTCAAAAAGATGAATCACACTTCTCCCGAGAGAGAAGAGTAAGCCGCCTTTTTCAAGAAGCTTTTAAGATCAGTGCGCCATACGTACAGAACATCTTGTAGGAATGTCCTTACACATAAGCAAGTATTTTCAACACGTGCTCGTCATCCAAACCTGGATGGCCGAGGCATTAGGCTATTAGTACCGCTTGGCTGAACCCATCGCTGGGCTTACACCTGCGGCCTATCAACCTCCTCGTCTCGGAGGGCCTTCAAATGAATTCTAATCTTGGAGACGGCTTCACGCTTAGATGCTTTCAGCGTTTATCCTAACCGAATGTCGCTACCCTGCCATGCCCTTGGTAGGACAACAGGTTCACGAGAGATTCGTACATTCCGGTCCTCTCGTACTAGGAATGTGACTCCTCAAAATTCCGCGCGCATAGTAGACAGGAGACCGAACTGTCTCACGACGTTCTGAACCCAGCTCGCGTACCGCTTTAATTGGCGAACAGCCAAACCCTTGGGGCCTTCTTCAGTCCCAGGATGCGATGAGCCGACATCGAGGTGCCAAACCGCGCCGTCGCTGTGGACGCTTAGGCGCGATCAGCCTGTTATCCCCGGAGTAGCTTTTATCCGATGAGCTTCCGCCGTCCGATATCGTACGGTCGGATCACTAAGTCCTGCTTTCGCATCTGCTCGACTTGTAGGTCTTGCAGTTAAGCTGGCTTATCCCTTTGCAGAATCGGCGCGATTTCCATCCGCGCCTAGCCAACCTTTGTGAACGCCTCCGTTACCTTTTTGGAGGCGACCGCCCCAGTCAAACTACCCACCAGATACTGTCTCTCAAACCGGATTACGGTCTGGGATAAGACTTCCGATAGTCTAAGGGTGGTATCTCATTGTTGCCCGAAGGCTCCCACCTATGCTGAACAGAGAAAACCGAAAGCCAATACCAAGTTGTAGTAAAGCTTCACGGGGTCTTTTCGTCTAACTACGCGTACAGGGCATCTTCACCCCACTTGCAATTTCGCCGAGTCCCATGTTGAGACAGTCAACAAGTCGTTATGCCATTCGTGCGGGTCGGAACTCACCCGACAAGGAATTTCGCTACCTTAGGACGATTATAGTTATCGCCGGCGTTCATCAGCGCTTAGCTTCAAAGCTGCCTCCCGAAGGAATGACTTCTCCGCTTGACGTTCTGACACTGGCCAGGCATCACCCCCTATATTTCACCTTGCGGTTTTGCAGGGAGCTGTGTTTTTGGTAAACAGTCGCTTGTTGTCTTTCGCTGCGCCCCTCATTGCTGAGGGGAGGCCTTATCCCGAAGTTACGGCCGCTATTTTGCCGAGTTCCTAAACACGGGTTCTCTCGTACACCTTAGCAAACTCATGCCCACCCACCTGTGTCGGTTTACGGTACGGTCACTATAACGTTAGCTCTAGAAGTTTTTCTCGGCACCCCATTCCCTCTCCTTATCCGTCTTGCGACAGACTTGCGATCGCCCAGAGACTTGCGCCACACGGATTTTCCTGTGTGACATCCCCAAGCGCCCAAAGATTCATTCCGAGAATCTCGAGAAGTACAAGAATGCGTTGCTCCATCGAAACGTTACAGTGGTGCAGGAATATTAACCTGCTGTCCATCGACTACGCCTTTCGGCCTCGCCTTAGGACCGACTAACCCAGGGACGATTCGCGTTGCCCTGGAAACCTTGGGTTTACGGTGGAAAGGATTCTCACCTTTCTTTGTGCTACTTATGCCAACATTCTCACTTCGCATCGCTCCACGGTGGCTTACGCTCCCGCTTCGGCGCTGATACGAACGCTCCCTTACCACTTTATTCTATAAATAGAATCAAAATCCGCGACTTCGGTACAATACTTAGCCCCGATAAGTTTTCGGCGCATAGTAACTTGACCAGTGAGCTGTTACGCTTTCTTTAAAGGATGGCTGCTTCTAAGCCAACCTCCTGGTTGTATAAGTCACCACACCGCCTTTTACACTTAGTATTGATTTTGGGACCTTAGTCTGCGGTCAAGGGCTGTTTCCCTTTTGTCCACTGGAGCTTAGCCCCCAGAGACTTACTGCCAGGAACACATTACGGTATTCGGAGTTTGGTTAGGAAAACTAAGCTTGCGCCCGTTTCCCCATTCAGTGCTCTACCCCCGCAATGTTATGAACTGACGCTAGACCTCAATCTATTTCAGGGAGAACCAGCTATTACCCAGTTCGATTGGAATTTCTCCGCTAACCACAACTCATCCCCAAGTGTTGCACAGCTCGTGGGTTCGGACCTCCAGCGGCTTTTTAACCGCCTTCATCCTGGTCATGGTTAGATCACCGGGTTTCGGGTTATGCGCATGCTACCTTATGGTCGCCCTTATCAGACTCGCTTTCGCTGTGGCTTCGTTCCCGCAGGAACTTAACCGGCAACATACGGCATACTCGTTGGCTCATTCTTCAATAGGAACGGTGTCACCCCGAAGGGCTCCACCTCCTTGTAAGCATATGGTTTCAGAAACTATTTCATCGCCCTCCCGGGCTGCTTTTCAGCTTTCCATCACTGTACTTGTTCACTATCGGTTAGGAAGAGTATTTAGCCTTGCCGCATCGTCACGGCTGCTTCCGACAGGATTTCTCGAGTCCTGTCGTACTTTGGATTATCATGAACAAGGTGTGTCGAATAATTTCGCCTACGGGACTATCACCGTCTTTGGTCCGGCTTTCCAGCCGATTCAACTATCATTCAACGTTATACACCTCGAGAGCATTTAGGTACTCTCATGTCATGTCCTCAACTCATTAAGTGCGTCACCCTAAAGTCATCGTCATCGTCCGCGGTCAAACTTGCGTCCAACTCGGTACAATAATTCCACACAAAATGTTTGGGCTCGTCCGCGTTCGTTCGCCACTACTGACGGAATCGTGCTGACATCTCGTCTCGGCATGATCGTTTTGCAACGCTCATTCGAGACGAGGAGTCAGCGATTTGTTTGTTCTCTTTTCCTCTGGGTACTGAGATGTTTCACTTCCCCAGGTTTCCACGCATGCACCTATGTATTCAGTGCATCGTATGCCGACTTCATCGGCATGGGTTTCCCCATTCGGACATCCTCGGATCATAGGTTGCTTGCCACCTTCCCGAGGCTTATCGCAGGCTGCCACGTCCTTCATCGGCTCTTCCATACCTAGCCATCCACCATATGCCCTTACGTGCCTCGGCCATCCAGATCCACGACGTTTTCCCGTCATGATCGTAGGCCGAAACCGTGTTGGCTATCTTCTCGCTTAAAAGAAGATTTTTTCGTTTGCTTATGTGTAACTTACTCGATCTCTTTCGATCAAATAAGGTTTAGATGTTCTGTACGTATTGCGTACTGATCTTCTGTTGTCAAAAATCCGGCCTGGATCTCTCATCCCACCACCGGTGGGACATGAGGCAGGCAATCGGACATCTCTGAATGAATCAGGTAGATCCGGCTGACTGTCTCTACTGGGGTTAAAAAAGGAGCTTAGCGGTTAAGCTAAGCCCCGGAAATTTCCCCGGATCGCGCTTAGCTTATAGGTGTGATTTTACCCATTTGCAGTTTGCGAGCCAGAGGTCCCTTTCACCGAAGTGATTGGTAGGGACATGCGTCTCATGAAGTGCCGGTATAATAGAGAAACTTGCATGATCTGTCAAGTCCTGGAATGATACCTCTAAAATATCTCAAAAATCTATGAAAAATACGATTATTCGCGCCATCGGTCGACTTCAGGAATCCTGGCAAAAAGAAGCTATCCACATGTACACCACACGATTGGATCGTTTTGGCGGTATCGAGGTCGTTGAATTACCAGAAGGACATGGAAAGAGCGCAAAACCGGACCCACAAAAAGGCATGAAAGTCGAAGGAGAGAGTCTTCTTAAAGGCATTCCGGAAGATGCGACGATTATCGCCCTGGATTCTCGAGGAAAAACGCTTGATTCCAAAGCCTTTTCAACGCATATCCAAACGTGGACTCAAAAGGGTCACCTCGTCTTTTTGATCGGCGGATCCTGGGGCATTGATCCAGAAGTCCTCCAAAAGGCCGATTTCACCCTCTCTTTCGGCCCAATGACCTTTCCGCACGGGATCGCCAGGCTCATGCTCATTGAACAGATTTACCGGGCAAGGATGATCGAAGCCGGGAGTGAGTATCATAAGTAAGAGATAAGGCGGGGGAAGGAAGACGAAAAAAAGATGCCATCTGGGCATCTTTTTAAAACACTCTATGGTAGACGACTATTTTGCTTCAGTGCCGTATTCCCGTTCCAAAAGAGCCTGATATTGATCCTCTTTACCCTTCGTGGTTTCACCCTTGAAATATCCGAAAGATCGAACCATCTCATATTGGCCGGCGCCGACAACCGCAACGGCCAACGGATTGTTTTTTACAACCTTTCGAACATAATCATAGTAATGAGCCGTCTTCTTTTCCTGAGGAACGTATCCTCGTTTCGCCATCAAAAACTCCAAGAAAAGCATCGACGTACTTCCATTGCGATCGGAAAACGGGTGGATGTGCAACATTTCGTTGTGAAGCTTCGCCGCCTCCATACCGTAACGAACGCCAATGGACTTACGATCAAGCATCTCTTTTGTGCGATCAATGAGCCGCTCCAATTCTGCTCGGACATCTTCGCCTAATACACCAACGCGCTTGCCGCCAAAAGAAACCTCATGGCCCTCGCGCCGGAAATTCGCATACTTCTTCGGCACAATGCCGTCGTTGTAGATTCGATGGAGTTCTTGAAGCAACTCAATCGAAGGCTCGTCATCTTTATGTTCCAATAGATACTGCGCGACGGTTTTACGATTTTCCAATTTCTTCTCTTTCACTTCTTCTTTCGTTCTGCCGTATAAAGCCATTGATAAACCCTCCGCATCGTATTTGTGATGATCGCCTTTTAAATAGACGTCCATGGCGAACTTATCGTACAAGTCCCCTTCAATCACATCCTGAAACTCATCGAAGACTTCTTCAAACACTTTTTTGTGTTCGATATCCGCTCCCTTTTTCCGCAGGATCACCCCGATGTATCGCTCCGAAAGATCCTTCCAAAGCTTTGCCGTATTCGGATCCGAAGGAGAGCTGATTTTCGCCATCGCGCCTACCGTGCCCATCACCTCCCGAAGCGCGGATCGTAATTGCTCCGGCTCTGCTTTTTGTTCGTAAAACAAGTTGAATCGATCGATTTTTTCGAACGCCTTCTCCACAAAACTTTCCGCCAAAAAAGATTCCAACTGTTCATGGACTTGTTCGGGATTTTCAAGATCATCCGTTTCGGTCAACGAATCGATAATCGCGAGACATTGTTTTCGTTCAATAGGAGAAAGATCTCCTTCATGCAACCCAAACAGTTCGAGCTGCTCCCCCAACGATGCCTGAATTTCTTCACGCGGAGGCTTGCCGTAACGTGCCATGATGCGGAGCGCCTGTTTGGCCTCCATGCCGTCTTTGGAGATCAAGCGCAACAACGCCTGTTTTTCCGCCGCTTCGCCTTCCTGTTGTTCAACGGAAGAACCGCCACGTTCCTTCGCAGGAGATCGGCGTTCTTTCTTCGGCTCGTCTGGAAATTCGATTTCTACGTGCATAGCATTAGGACGTTTTTTGCTGATCAAGAAGCTTTCGGATCTGCTCCATGGCCGCGCTTCGCGCATCACGATCCTCCGCTTCCAGCGTGACTAACAGTTGGCTGCTCACTTCAGGATAGCGTTCCAAAAAAGCGACGATTTCTTCGTTTGAAATATGATCATTCCCCGACACGTCCAATGCCTCTTGGGAAATCGCCTGAAGATGAGGAAGGGGAATGTTCCCATCCGTTAACAATTCCCGGACCTGACGGAGAATCGCGCCTTGAAAATATGATCGTTCCATAATGGATGGATTGTCTCATGCCCACAAAAAGTCGAAAAGCGCTCCAGAGATGAAGCGCTTTTTACGACGAAGTGATCCAAAGATGACGCGTTTTCCCGTTCTCGGAAACCAGAACCTGCTTTCGATTATTCTCGCTCCCAATGCTCTGAAAGACCGTTTTTCCTTTGCGTACCCGCTTTGAGGAATGGATATGTCCGCAGAATACCTGCTGGACACCGTATTGCATGAACAATTCTCCGAATCGTTCCGCACCGAGGAAAGCGTTTAAGAAACGCCAATCCTTCGGCACGAAGCATCGCGGCCAAGCCAACAAATCCTTTATAGGGACGTGGTGGATCAGTCCGATGATCGAAGAAGGCCGAGCTGCCGTAACCGCACGAAGTTGATCATTCAAAACCGAAGCGAAGATTCTCGTCATCGCACGATCATCGCTCAACCATTTCGCGCACTCGCCATCATGCCATGCATACCCATTCCAACATTTCGCCTCATAACAGGCATCATCAATTCCGATCGGATCTCGGAAAGAATAATCGTACCAACCAAGAGATCCGACAAAAGCCACGTCTCCGATGAGCACGGGGCGATGATGCAAGGAATGCATTCCAAAACCCTCAGCCATCATGCGGAAACGTACTAAACGATTCGAAGAAAGGTCATTATCATCGACCCAGATATCATGGTTCCCCGGAACGGTAAGAACAGTGCCCGGAAATCGTCGAAAGAGACGAAGGCATTCTCGGGTTTGTTCATCCGTATTGCCATAATCCCCTCCAAGCAGAAGAACATCGCTCTGCGAGGCAGAACGCTGCACGTGGTTCGCGATTGAGCGGACCGCGGCGTCATTTTCTTTGGACTGTCCAACGTGCAAATCGCTCGTGACAAAGATTTTCATCGCAAACCTCCTTTCTTTATACGAACCGCATACGGTAGCCCTTTTCCACAGAAAAGTCAAGCCTACAAGGCATCTATCAAAAATCTCTTTAGAAAAGGCTATTTTTAAAGAGAAAAACGTGTCCATCTAACTTGACAAAAAGCCTATTTTCGTGTATGATACCTTCCATATGTTAGAAGCTATGCCAAAACCTTCTCCTGCCGCACCAGAGAAAAAACGAGCCCTTCCTCCTCGACCAGAGCAGAAGCGCATCACGCCTCCTGAGCCGCAAGCGAAAGAAATCGCCGTAGCTATTCCCGAAGACGATATTCGGGAACTTGATGAGCATGGAAATGAAATCGTGACCGAGGATGATTTCGTGACCAAAGATGAAGAAGGTATTGAAGAGGTCGACCTTCAGGACATCGAATACGGGGCGGATGACCGTTCCGGAAAATTCTCCGTTCCCCCGCCGCCACGCCGTCCGGAACAAAAGAAACAGGAACAGCGCAAGCCAATCAATTTCGTCGCGCTTCAAAAAGAACGGGCTATTGAAGCACGTCAGTTCGAGCTTATCGACGGCGTTGAAGCGGCATTCACGATGCATAAGGGAGATAAACGTGGAGACGATGAACCGAATGAAGACTGCGTTCGTATTTTTGAAGATCCGGAATTCGGCGTTGTCGGAGGCGTTTTTGATGGACTTGGCGGCGAAGGCAATGGCGCGCTCGCGAGCGCAAAAGCTTCGGAAGTGCTATTGGCCCGCATGCGAAACGCGCTTGAAACCGTTCGCGATTTGAATCCATCCGTTCTCGAACTCGTCTTGGTCCCAGAGGTCCATCTCGTCGTGCGTGATGGCAAAACCGGCGAACTCGCGCACGCGAAAAAAGAAGAACAGATCATCACATCTAGCTATATCGATGTCGATCCCGCGATAGCAAAAAAGGCCATCGCACTCTCAAGCGCACTCAAGGCAATCAACCATGACGTGAAGGCTACGAATGGAAAGACAACCGCTTGCGTCTCCATGATTCATACCACGGAAGACGGGCGTCGATTCTCTATCACGGCGAATATCGGTGACAGTGGAGCATTGCGCAGAAAATCAGACGGCAGCATCGAACGCATGACCATTGAAGACAGTGCCTTGGACGGTCTTATGGAAGCGGGCGTGATCACGCCAGAACTCTTTAAGGAAATGCGCGAGAATCCCGACAAGGATTTCACGTTTGGAAGAACAGCTAGAACCTATAGACAGCTTAGACTCATGAACACGCAAGCGCTTGGTGCTGATAAAGTCAGCCCTCGCATTACGATCGAAGAACTGGAAGAGGGCGATGAGCTCGTCATGCTTACGGACGGCTATCTCGATTTCTTGGAGCATGAAGGTGAATTGGATACTGACGCTATCAAAGGCGCCATGAATGAAAAAGATCCGGTATCTCGATTGAATCGACTCACGGAAATTACGAAAGTCATGGAACGCATCCAGGTAAGCGAGGGTTCAAACCTCAAAAAGCCGGATGACAAAGCCGCGGTAACGCTCCGTGCAAAACCCCTACCGAAAAAGAAGTAAAGAAAACGGCCCGATGGATATCGGGCCGTTCTTCTTCAAGGCCGCATCCGATACTTGCCCGGGATCGCGGTTCATCGTATGCTAAGCCGAGCTCGAAAACGAGTCACCCGGGCGGGTGGCGAAATTGGTAGACGCACCGGCCTTAGAAGCCGACGGGGCAACCCATGAGAGTTCGAGTCTCTCCCCGCCCACCATCGCGTTGAACGCGAGACATACAAAAAAACCTCCAGGAATCCTGGAGGTTTTTGATACAACTTTTAAATGGCCTACGATTTATTCTACAATCTTCACAGGCGTTGGCGCGGGGATATTTTCTGGAGGCGTTGGCGGCTGGCCGGTGCGGCGTTCGACGAACGATTGTTTTTGCGCAGAGATCTTCATCTCCGTTTTTTGCGAAGCACAACCGGCTCCGATGAGGAGCAAGCCCGTTGCCGCAATGACGATCATTCGTTTTTTCATAGCCCTATGATACGCGTGTTGAGTGGTTGAAATCAAGAAACACCTTACTCCCCTTCTTTTGTTCCATTCGCATGCAATTCCGATCGACGCGTGGTTTTGCGATTACGCTTTTCATCGTCTTTCAGCGGAACAGAAACGTAGAACGTAGTTCCAAGGCCTTCCTGGGAATCGAACCAAATCGATCCTCCATGCGCTTCAGTAATGCGTTTGGAGAGATAGACGCCCAATCCCGTACCGTCCGTGACTTTTTGAACCACGTTATCCGCACGGAAGAACTTTTCGAAAATACGCGACTTCTGACGCTCCGGAATACCCACGCCATGATCTTGCACCGAGATCGTTACTTTCTGCGCATCTTTTTCAACGCCGATTTCAATCATCCCGCGTTGTTTTGAGTACTTCACGGCATTACTGATTAAGTTGTACAACACTTCTTCGAGCTTTTCACCGTCCACATTCATGACGAGCGAACTTGGAACATCTTCAGCCTTCACGACCTCGACTTTCATCTCCCGGATATAATCGGCATTGTCTTCGATGGCCGCATCAATCGTCTTGATCACATCCGTAGGCGTACGCTTGATCTCGATCTGCTCTCCGGCATCCAGACGGGAAACGAAGAGCAAGTCTTGCACGAGCAAGATCATGCGCTTATTGCTCGCTGCCAGCTGCTCGATGTATCCGCGCGGTTCGCTTGGGAGATCCCCGGCTTTTCCACGAAGCATGAGGTCCAAAAACCACTTCGAGCCTTCAAGCGGTTCCATGAGTTGCTGGGAAACGAGCGAGGCAAAATCGGACTTCTGGCGATAGAGATCGCGTTCAGCCGTGACATCACGGAACACTACGACGACGTGACCAGGACCGGATCCGTCTCCGGATGAAATCGCCTGCGCGTTCGGCGCAACCGGAATACGCTCGCCCTCCCGGTTCACGAGAAGGATATGATGACCCGATGGCCGGGCATTCCCGTTCTTTCGAGCTTCGTTCA
The DNA here is from genome assembly GCA_018499965.2 of Candidatus Uhrbacteria bacterium. Classification (GTDB taxonomy): domain Bacteria; phylum Patescibacteriota; class Patescibacteriia; order 2-12-FULL-60-25; family 2-12-FULL-60-25; genus 2-12-FULL-60-25. The sequence goes on along the minus strand of JAHBAS020000007.1, from coordinate 55,900 downwards.
CGAACTGGTCCGCCTTCGTCTCCGTACGCTCATCGATAAACTTCAAAAGCGAGTAGTACGGCTTTCCGATGGAATCCTCAGGCGTAAAACCGGAAAGCGAAGAAGCGGCCGGATTAAAAAGCGTGATGCGATCCTGTGCATCCACCACGAATACCGCATCCGCAATGCTCTCAACGATGGCGTTGATTTTATCGCGCTCACCCGTGGCGACCTTCGCAGCCTGCTGCATATCTTCAAGCGCCTTCATGCGATCCGTGATATTCGCAAAGGCAGCGACGATCTCTCCGGTCGGCAACCTATACACGTAATCTTCCCACCACACCCTTCCGATGCGACGGTCTTCGTACATCGTCGGCGGGAAGTATTCCGGAACACCCGTCTTCCATACGCGACGAAGAAGATCCAAGAACCCCATCTCTCGCACGCCCGGGAACATCTCCGTAACGCGATGATTGATCACGTCTTCGCGCTTTACCTTATCCGATCGCTCCGCAGCCTTATTGAAATCCGTGATGATAAAATCATTCCCGTCATCGATCGCCTGGTACACGGCCACGCCGCTGCGCATGTTCTCGAAAAGCTCCTCATATCGCTTTTCGCTATCCAACAAACGCTGTTCAACGGAACGTACGCACGTGACGTCATGGAACACGAGCGCCGCCGTATCCTTATCTCCATCGATCAAACTTGCGATCACCTGCACGACGCCATCCCCTTCCTTTGAATGGACCACTACATCCGAACTCACGGTTTTATCCTTTTGAAAAACTTCTTTGATGATTGACGTGATCGCTTTTCGGGATGAATTGGTAAAAAAAGACGTGTCCGCAAGCTTCTGCCCGATGAATTGCGTCGGCTCCGCGTGGAATGTTCCACCAGATCCGCCGCAACCGTCTTTCACGATACCATGCACGTCAACAATAATGATCGGATCAGGAAAATTCCGACAGATCATCTTTCCCTTCTGAAAACACTGCAATGATGTTTCTAACATATCCCCTCCAAGGGAGTAAAATTCGCTTGGAGTATACCACTGATAGGAAGAATGGAGAATATCCGCAAAACGTTTTTTGCATCAAAAATCCCCGGCATTTCACCGGGGATTTTTCGTTCTCTCTTTCGTTCTATGCTCGCTCCACGTATTCACCCGTATCCGTATTCACAATCACTTTTTCACCCTGATTGATAAAGATCGGAACGCGAATCGTGAAACCTGCGTCAACCGTTGCTTCCTTGGTGACATTTCCTCCAGCCGTATCACCCTTTACCGCTGGCATGGTTTCCGTGATCACGAACGTCATCTTCTTTGGAACCTGCAAGGCAATCGGCTTTTCTTCGTAAAAACTCAACATCACCGTCATACCGTCCTGCAAGTACTTCGACTGATCACCCACGGATGAGGCATCCATGGAGAATTGTTCGTAGCTCGCTGGATCCATGAAGTTGTATCCGATTTCATCCTTATAGAGATACTGCACGTTTCGGTATTCTACCGCCACGATCGTAATAGATTCCGAGACCTTGATCGTCTGTTCAAGCGTACGACCATCGCGGACGTTCTTGATGCGGCAACGCACGAATGCCGCGCCCTTGCCCGGATTGATATGCTGGAACTCGGTCACGACCCATGGGTCGTTGTTGTACAACATGACGAGTCCTTTTTTGATTTCGTTTGGGGAAGCCATAGTGAGATTGGGGCGAGGGTAGAGGGGAGTGGGGAGCGAAGACGCGGCCACATCAACAATAACCTGCGCGGTGATTTTGCGGAGATTGTGCCGGAAAACGGCAAATCGGTCAAGACGGGATACGATTATGCTACAAGATCGTCCTTTCGAAGGACTGGGCGATTTTGATACCCACGGATGGAATTCAAAAACATCTCCGTGCTTGCAAGAATCCTTTGTTTCTCTTCGTTTTCTGGCTCCGCTTCTGCATCCTGCTTCGCTCGTTCATATGCCTGGACGATACGGTCTTCGAGCTCCTGAAGATACGCGAAATATTCCGGATCCGGTCTCTTATTCGTCCGTACCGCATCCATCCCGCTTCGGATGATCCCGATTTGGCTCTCCAACCTCTCCTGCTCCCCGATGTCCCGCCCCTCTAATTGCGTTATTCGAGATTGGATCTCCCCTATCTGTTGACGCATCAGGTCCTCACCCGATAACTGCGACTCGTTAAAATCAAGCCTTGTATCAAAAAAATTTCGTCCGAATGTATCAAGTTTTTTTGCCAATGCCTTGGAAGGATCTTCGACAGCGGGAAGATCGTGAAAAGAAGGACGTTCGTTCATATGACATCAATCATAACGGACGCGCTCCCAGAATTCAAAAAGGCTCGTCTTCGCTTCTCGCTCCTTCATCTGTATGATAGAGAAAATCTATGAACATCGAACGACCGCTTTCCAAGCAACCTCTTCCTCCTCATGCCGTATGCGTATTCAAAGGCGTCATGTTTGACGTGTATCAATGGGAGCAAAAAATGTTCGACGGAACAACGCAGACATTTGAAAAACTAAAGCGGCCGGACACGGTTATCGTATATCCCGTACTAGATGACGGAAGTATTCTCCTCACCGAACAGGAACAGCCGGGAAGACAACCGTTCATCGGAGCCGCAGGAGGACAGATTGACGAAGGCGAAGGTGTCCTTGAAGCCGCGAAGCGTGAACTCCTAGAGGAGACGGGGTATGAAGCAAAAGACTTCATCCTCTGGAAGGCGGAACAACCGACCACGAAAATCGACTGGGCGGTGTACACGTTCATTGCAAAAGGCTTAACGAAGGTCGCAGATCAATCGCTTGATCCGGGAGAAAAAATCATGCTCAAGCCAGTGTCATTCAATCAATTTCTCGCTCTCGCTCAAGACGTTACCTTCACGGAAAAAGAACTCATCATCGACGTGCTGCGCGCATCGTTAAATGAAGCTCATCGAAAGAATATCGAAACGTTGTTCGCCCCGCTCTCGTAGCACGAAAAAGCGATGATAAATATCGATACGGATTTTTTTGCTATACTTCTGACATGTTGAAACGCGGCTTCACGCTCATTGAACTTCTCGTCGTGATCGCGATCATCGGACTCCTTGCCACGTTCGCCGTGGTTCAGCTTGCCGGATCACGAGAAAAGGCCCGCGTTGCAAAAGGATACGCATTTTCCGGTCAGCTCCTTCGAGGTATGGGAGATGACCTTGTTGGACGTTGGGATTTTGATGAATGTTCCGGAACGAGCGTGGCGGATTCATCCGGCTCTGGAAATACCGGGTCGTTTACCGCTGCACCGGCATGGTCAACCGAAACACCAACCGGCCAAGGATGCTCCATGAATACTTCTGGCGTCAACGTCACCATTCCAGACAACGGATCGCTCGACATCCCAGACAATCTCACGATCAGCGCATGGCTCTATCCACTAGCCGTGCCAGCAGGAAACGCGGCAAACCCGATTTCAAAATGGACGGGAGTCGCAGATGCGAATTTTGCTCTTTACGTCTTTGGTCAAACAAACCCGAATAGCAGAACGATCACCTACTATGCGAATAGAGGCGGTACATGGAGTCAGATTTCACCGTATCCGAATATCAAACTCGAACTAAATCAGTGGACGCACGTTGTCATTAGCTACGAATCCCAAAAAGGTGGCCAACTCTACATTGACGGATCTGCTATCGGATCTCGCGTAGGAGCAGGAGCCCTTGCTACGAACGGCGCAAACCTAACGATCGGCGGAGGTTTCCCGGGTTACATCGACGACGTTCGCGTCTATCGACGAACGCTCTCCAGCCAAGAAGTTCAAACGCTCTACGCCGAAGGTGGACGATCATTGGAAGTCGCCAAAAAATAGCAACGCTCGTACAAAAATTTACCGCTCACGATACCCATCTCATGAAACGCAGATTTTCATCCGGCTTCACCCTTGTCGAGCTCATGGTCGTCATTGCGATCATCGGACTCCTTTCGTCATTTGCGGTCGTCTCTTTTAGGAATGCCAAAGAAAAAGCCAGAGTCGCCGCTGCGCAACATCTTTCAAGATCGATTCTCGATGGCATTGGCGAATATGCCGTCGGCGTATGGGGATTTGATGAATGCGCAGGAAGCGCGGTGCGCGACGGCTCTGGTCAAGGCCATAACGGAACGATGACCTACGGAACAACATGGTCCACTGACACTCCATTGGGCATCGGGTGCTCTCTCACTTTCGACAGCGCCGTGAGCGGCGAGACGTATGTTGATCCGGACTTTACCTGGGCTCTTCGCAATAACAGCTTCACCGTTTCGCTGTGGATCAAAACCGCAACTGATGACAGCGGCGTTATCCTTTCGCAAGACGATACGCCGATCTTGCTCGAAGGAAGCAACGGGTATCTTCATACATGCCTCACTTCACCAACCTGCGCGACCGGATCAAAAAGATATAACGATGGAAAATGGCATCTGATCATCGTAACCGGCAATCAAGACTCGATCCGTATTTTCGTTGACAACCTCTCAACGCCTTACATGACCACCCCGAATACGCCAACGACGCTAACGGGAAATCTGGCGATCGGACATTTATATCATGGAGGATGGGGTTTTACCGGCCTCATCGATGACGTAAACGTCTACCAAGCCGAGGTCATGGCGCGATAAATCAACTGCTATCCACCGAATCGTTCTCGCGCGGAAAACGGAATCACTTCGTTGATCGATGATGCGCCTGCGATCAGCATCGCGAGACGCTCCACGCCAAACGCAATCCCAACGGCATTTCCCATCTTTGGAAGATCAGACAAAAATCCTTCATCAAGTGGCCAAACTTTTTTCCCGAGCGATCGACGGAGTTCCTGCTCTTCGATGAATCGCACGCGCTGGACATCCGCATCCGCGAGCTCATGGAATCCGTTCGCGAGTTCCACCCCTCCGAGATAGAGCTCCACTCGTTCCGCAAAGCGCGGATCATCCGCGCATGGCTTTGCGAGCGCGGCCATAGAAATCGGATAGCGATGCAAAAAGCATCCTTTTTTTGCAAGCTCCGGCTCGATCTCGCTCAAGAAAATTTTAAAATAGAGATCATCCCACGTATCACCTTCCGTCACGGTCTGACCGCGTTCCGCAACAAGATGCGCCATCGCCTCACGATCGCCAATTAACTCCGCAAGATCCGTCCCGGTCTTTTCCTTCCATGCTTCTTCACAGGTAATGCGAGGAATGGGCCCGGGGCTGACGGTGGACGGATGACGGCCCAAAGTGTCACTTACAAATCTCACCATATCTTCCGTCTCATCCATGAGCGACGAAAGATTCCCATCCTTCCGATACCATTCGATCATTAAAAACTCTGGATCATGCGTACCATCCCATGGCTCTTCGTTTCGAAAACATGGACCGAGGTCGTAGATCTTATCCATCCCGTTGGCGAGAAGGCGCTTCATGGCATACTCGGGGGAAGTGATGAGAGCAGCTTCGTGACGAGATCCACCCGCTTCGACCACCGTTGTCTCAAACGCTTCGAGATAGGGCTCTTGGCCCGGGAGACCGACGAGACGAGACGTATGCATTTCGGTATAACCGTGGTCGTCAAAAAACCGGCGTATCGCTTTTACGACCACGCTACGAAGACGGAGAAAATCAGTATTCATACCCATAAGCATGCTCAATTTTTCCAGAACTGTCCATGGCGTGCCAGCTCCAAACAAAAAATCCCCCAACGTCTGTTGGAGGATTTTTTGATACGACGTTCGAATTATTGAACGAGGTATGGGAGCAAGGCCATGAAACGCGCACGCTTGATGGCGTTGGCGAGTTTGCGCTGATGCCACTGGCAGACGCCGGAACGCTTGCGAGGCACGATCTTCCCGAAGGAAGAAAGGTATCGGCGAAGGGTATCGGTATCTTTGTAATCAATCACCGTCGTATTCACGCGGCAAAAGTGGCACTGTTTCGCTTCGATTGGCTTTTTAGCCATAATTGGGGGTCACGAGGATCTGAACGCCTGATCCGAAAGAATCGAGACGAACGACCATGGTGATGGCTTAATGGGACTGACGGTCGATGGAAAAACCATTGACCGTGAGCCGTTATTTTTTAGAATGGAATATCTTCAACTTTGATTTCTTCTTCTCCCATGGACTTTTCAACCGATGGAGAAGAGGAAGACGCGGCTCCTGCATTGAATCCTCCACCCTGGGATGGACGATCGAGCAAGATCACTTCGTCAGCGATGATTTCGGTGCGTTGACGCTTCTGGCCTTCTGGGGTTTCCCAGTCTCGCGTCTGCAAACGACCTTCGACATAGGCCTTGCGACCTTTTGCGAGATACTGTCCGCAGATTTCAGCGAGCTTGCCCCAGGCAACGATATTGTGAAACTCCGTTCGTTCCTGTTTCGTTCCTTGGGCATCCTTCCAAGAACTACTGGTAGCAACGGAGAAGTTTGCCACGCTCTGACCGCTAGGCGTAGAGCGAATTTCTGGATCACGGGTGAGGTTCCCGATCACCTGAGCACGGTTGAGACTCATCGACATAGGTAAAAGCTAATAGGGATAAGCAAGGGGAATACCTTTAGCGTGACAGGTCTGACCCCCCTGTCAATAGGGATAACTTTAGAAGATTCGAATTACTTCGTTTTCTCTTCGAGCGCTTCATCAATCTTCTTCTGCAAGTCTTCTTCGGAGAGCTTTTCGATGCCCTGTTCAACCACGGCAGCGGACTTGTTTTCAACGTTCTCGATCGCGGCTACGCCTTCCTTCTGTTCCTGTTCCTTGGCTTCGCCTTCTTCTGGACCCTTTTCCGCGCGAGCCGTTCGGCGGCGACGGGCGTCCGTTCCCTCAACATGAACTTCCTGGAACTGGACGAGGTTGAAAGTGTCGCTCACTTCATCACCGCGGGCGATGAGGTGGCGCAAAATCTCCTTCTGGCTCAAACGCAAACCGTTTTCGATGCCAGCGACCACGGATGTCTCTCCGCTAAAACGGACGAGGACATAGTGACCAAAATGCTGGCCCTTAACCGCGTAGGCGAATTTAAATTTGCCCAAACGCTTGGTTTTTACGATGGTTGCCCCGTTCTTTTCGATGATCTGGGCAACATTGGATTCTACCGTTCCAAGTTCGTCTTCTGTATACGACGTTGGAACGATATACATGAGCTCGTATTCGCTCATAACACTGTTTCAGTACGTCCCGTTTCATGCAAAATCCTTAGGAATTCCGCATGATTCGAGCAGCTCGCCTCTGTGGAGAGCCTTGGCCGACTGTTTAAGAATGAAGTGGCAGCATCGTACGAAATTCCCCATAAAATGTCAAGGATTCTTGAACGTAAAACGCTCTCAAGGATTCTTGAGAGCGTTTCGGGCAAGTTGCCCGCTACCAATTCGGAAGGGGCCTGATCCGTGTCGAGGCCCCAAGATTGGAAAGGTAGTACATCACATGGATTTTCAGGCCGGAGGGACGCACCCATACCCGTGCCTCGAGAAGCAGCGATCAACACCCGTCAAGCGAGTATTGAATGATGTGCTGCGCAACTAGCAGAACTTGTCTGGCGGCGGAGGGGGAACTGACTCCCACTTCGAGGCCGACGGAAGCTCCATATCCGCAGGATACTTCAGCCAAAGCTGCTGTCCTTTGAGCAAGATCTCGACTTGATATACAAGCCCGAGAAATGTCTGCAGAGCATCGAACTGCTCTGCGCTTTCCAGCGAGAGACCGCGATGAGCTCGTTGATCCCGGAAGAAACCTCCGATTCCCTTAAACAGGAAAAAACGCCAATCAGAGGAACCGTTGTTATTTGCCGCTTGTGACGAGCTCGACTTGAGACCGATGGCCTCCGTCCTAAGACGCTCGACTTCCGCGCTGTAAGCGCTGAGCATCGTTTCGATTTGAGGCAGCGCTGATTCGAGATGCCGAACCCAATAGGTGAACTCGGGAACTTCCGCTCCTTGGAACTTCACCCTTTCAATGGACGTCCCTTCCCACATGCGAGCGAATTCGCTCGACATCCAAGCAAGGCACGCTGAGAGATGTTGTAACCCTTCTTCCGTTGAGGCGATGTGATTCACGCCGATGAGTCGACATATGCGTGTAACATCTCGTTGCAAAGCGGCATCACGCTCTTCTAGCGTCGTGTCGATGTACGCCCGTATGGCGAATCGCAGATCCTGAATGAGCGCCGTCTGCATCAACTTGTACGTGCCCGTATTGTGACTGTCGATGGATAGTCTTGCCTCCTTATTGAGTCCGGTCACCATCACGCTCATCTCTCGATACAGTTTACGACGAAGCGATCCGATCGCTTGTTCGAGTGCTGTCACATGTTCGCGCGTGGAAGCGGTTTCCGGAAGTTCGATACGTTCACCTTGATTCACACACGAGTGCAAGAGCCGGGTGAGCGATTGATTCGCTTCTGCCGCATCTTGAGCAAGTGACGTTGCACGTCTCGCATTCGCGAGAGATTCTCCTACCTTTTCAGCGAACCTTGCCTCCTGTTGTCGTAGCGATTCTTCGAGCTCCCTGTTTCGTACGTACAGCGCATCATCGTTGTTCTCGAGCCGATATTCGTAGTACCGCCTCATCTTCGTTTCTCGACGAGCCATGATGAGAACCATGACGCACGCCACGAGAGCGATTCCGACCGCGAGGTAGAATCCAATGGATTGTGTGGTCAATGCCGTTTCGAGCATAACTTCTCGACGCGAGGGCACCCCAACCGACTGAGATGATTGATGTTCCGTTCCTTGAGTGAGTGACGTATCCGAAATGGATGCAAAACGAAGCGTAGCCGTTATACAATCGAGATTCGTACATGCATGAAGGTCCGCCATGAGCGGATCGCTCCACATCATCCCCGTCCCCATCATCATCGGAAGCGGCGAAGCCGAAGGAGCGTCATTCGTTGCCGGTAAAGGCTTCGGCTGAGCACTCGGCCACGTCACACTTGATGCGATCGGACTCACGAGATCCCATACGCACTTTGGCGTACGACATGCCGCGATCTGATCAGATAGATTCATCTGCGGAGCTGCAACCACTGCGGTCGGCACGCCGATGTCTGCGCCGGAATTCACCGGTCCATCCGAATTCACATTTCCACCCCCACTCGGTTCACGTTCCTGTATGCCTTGCGTTGTCATGATGACGATCTCCTCTCCCGGAATCATATATACGTATCGTTGAGCTTGATCGGGACAATGTCTGTCCCAATATTCGCTTGATGCCCGATCTTCCTCAACAAACTCCCGTCGAACCAGCTTACGTCTCCATGGAAACGGTCCGCCGACATGACAGAGCGCTAACGTCTTGGTGAGATTGTCTGCTCGAATACGGAACATGTCCGTTCCGAACAAGGCAGCAAATTGCCGCGTATCGACGATATGCCGATGGATGCGGACGACTTGCCTTTCCTTCCCATCTTCAACCATACGGCTGATAATGGCGAAGTGATCTCCTTCTTTCGCATCGTAATCCCCCGCCCATGCGGGACATGCGCTCAAAAGGATCAGTAACAAGGATGCAAAGAGCATCCAGATCCGATATTTTTGAATCACGTGTCTCCTTTCCAATCTGTCCGAATTGTCCAAAGATCAATGTATTTCTAGGTCAGGATTCCCTGACCAAAAGTCCGATTCCCCCACCAAGGGGAATAGCAAACTTCACCATACATTCTTCTATGCGTCAAATGTTGTGATAGAGAAAAAATAAAATCCAACGATACCCACGGAAATATCGTGCAAAAACAGAAGATCTGGAAACTTTTTCCGATCCGAGCCTTCCCTAGATCCCCGACTCCATGTAGGATGAATGCCATGAAACATTTCCTCATCTTCGGCACGCATCCGCGGCTCTCCTTGGCGGAATTCCATGCCATTCGTCCGCAACTTGATGCGCCCATCCTCATCGGTCATGCGGCGATTGTTGAAGATGCAAAATGGGACGGAACCATGCTCATGGAAACGCTGGGTGGAACCGTGAAGCTCGGAGAAATCGTGGACGAATTTTCCATGGACGAGATGAGCGCAGACCGTCTTGCGGACCTGATCCAAAAATCAACGAACGTTGAAAATCTCGACTTCGGATTTACGGTTTTCGGCGGCACGGAACGCATGCAGAAAGATCTTCAGAAAATGCCGATCGGATTAAAGCACGCCCTCAAAGATCGAGGCATCCGGAGCCGATGGGTCACGAGTAAAGAAGGGGCAGCGCTCTCACCGGCGGCCGTGGCAAAACTCAAGCTCACGGAATACGGAACTGATATCGTCTGCATCATCTCATCCGGCAAGGCGTATATCGGAAAGACCACGCATGTGCAAAACGCCGACGCGTGGAGCGAGCGGGACTTCGGGCGACCGGCACGAGACGATGAAGCCGGCATGCTCCCGCCAAAACTCGCCCGCATCCTGACGAATCTCGCCCGCGTGCAAAAAGGTGAAACGTTGCTTGATCCTTTTTGCGGCAATGGCACGATCTTAATGGAAGCGGCATTGGTCACACGCGCGAAGCGAATTATCGGAAGCGACATTGAAACGCGACAGTCCGCATCATCGCAACGCAATTTGGAATGGCTCGTGGCGCAGGAGATCTTAACCGAACAAGATGCGGAGCGAACCACGATCTTCGCTGCAGATGCACGAAATCTCGATGATCGACTTGATCCATCTTCGATAAACGTCGTGGTGAGCGAAGGCATGATGGGACCTCCGCTTCGAGGATATGAATCGCAGAGCGCGATCGAACGCAATGCAAAAGAAATTTCCGCACTCTGGATGCAAACGCTCGACCACCTTCGACCGACGCTCGTCAAAGGCGCACGCTTGGTGATCGTCTGGCCGTCGTTTAAAACCGATAACGGAATCGCCCGCGTAGGACTGGATGAAGAAGTAGCGCGTATCGGCTATCGCGTAGTCAATCCGCTCGGAGAATGGGATACCAGCAACGGTCCGCTCATCTACCATCGACAAGGGCAGCGCGTAGCGCGTCGTATCGTCGTCCTCACCTACGTCGGAAACTGATCAATGATTACAAAAAAGACACCTGCTCAGCAGGTGTTTTCTTTTCAAGAAACTCGCCAAACGGATCGCATCTTTGTCCATTTTTTGCTACGCTGCTGACGCAGCAAAATGCATAAATTTTTGGCCATTTCTTTCTAAGATATGAGGATTAAGTCTGCAAGGCGGGCTTGACAACACATCTTTGATATGAAAAGGTCGCTCATTCCCTCAAGTGGGGAATGGCATTCCTGCCAAAACGAACTTTCGACCTCCAAACAACAGAGGAAGGTGCAGCATGAACCAACAGAAGAATCACTCCCCAGAAATGAGCGGGGCTACCGTGATCGACATCAAATATCCCGCATTGGGACGGTATTGGAAAACGCTCGTTGAGCGAAATCCAGACCTGAAAGAACGCGAAGAATCCTTCGTGGCCGGCGATACCATCATCGCTCAAGAACGGGTGTACCATCGTGCATTCGTCCTCCTTGATGGTCAAGCTCGCGAAGAACTCGTCGTTGAACATCAAGGGATTCCGCTTACCAAAGAACTCCGTATCCTCAAGGCTGGACGCGTCGGCTTTGCCGAAGCGCTCTCCGAAGAGTATGCAGATCAACCGGCGCGATACAGCGTTGTTGCAGAAACGCGTACGACGATCGTACGCATTGATCGGGCATGGCTCAATGAGCTTACACTTCTTCGCGGGAAAGGAAATTTCGAATTCGACTTGGTCCTGGAACTTATTCGTACACGACAAGAGCAGCTCGATTCTACGGAGCAAACGCTTCGTGATCGAATCCAAGTGCAACTCGATCTCAATGTCGCGCGCGAAGCCGGATCAGACCTCTCCAACCTCGCCGAGCGCATGCTCGCTATGATCGAAAAACGCGATCAGACGATCAGAACACTCAGGCATCACATCAGAGAAACAGAACTGTCTTCCGAGAGCATCACGAATATCCTTCGAGAAGAACAGCCGCAGATGATCCATATTCTCGCAGCAGGGCCCAACGAGCCAGAACTAGACGATCCCGGTTCTATCGACATCGAAGATCCGGAACGTACACTCATCGACCTGATACCCTTTAGCACCGAGAAACCTCCGGAAGAAGACGAAACGGATCCGGACGGAACGGCACAAACACTTCGACCGCCACCGCATCCCCAACAGGACAACCCGCCCGCAGAGACCGAAACCGATGACGACGAGGTTGTGATCGAAATCAATGAGGACGAAGTTGCCATCGAGGACGTCACACTTGATGAAATAGGGGGTACAGAACGGCAAACTCGAGGATTCAGCAAGCCGCCACCGGAGACCACAGATCAGGTCGTGGAAATTCCACGACTTCCAAAGACAGGCTACCAATACCACAGATCGGAAACGCTTCAAGGCCTCGCAGCACAAACCGTACCGACGGAAACCCAGGAAGGAGATTTTTTCAACGATGAGGAAATCCCCTCATCGCACAGTGGAACGCTCCTCGGCGTATCCATAGAAGAGGTGTGGCCTCAGGGCATTCCTGAGAAGCAAACGGCTATCCCTTTTATGCAACCAGAAATTGATCTACCTCCAAGCTCGCGTCTGCCAGCAAGACAAGCGATTGTCGCGGTTCAAGCCGGCGGCCTCGGACCGACAAACTGGGATCCAGAACGGGCAGATGTACGACAAAAGCCGTAATGTTTCACCTCCTCTCTGTTGCCGAACAAAATCGCCCTGACTTGGAATGGTTCAAGTCAGGGCGTTTCACTATCTCAACATCAACCTTTATGGATAAATCTGATTGCCTTGCTCATCGTAAACGATAATCGCCTGCACTGGACAAGATTGGGCTGCGAGCATGATCGTTTCGGCGTCTGCGCCGTTTTGATCCACGATATAGGCCTTATTTTCATCATCAAGCTGAAACACGCCTGGAGCGATCGTGACGCACGGAGCCGCGCCGATACACGCGTCGCGATCAACGACCACGCGGGAGATTTTCAACGGCTTCTTTGGTTCAGATTTTTTTGCATCAGACATAGGAAAATGCGTATACGGAGGATCGTACGCGAAAACAGGTAATTGGTAAATAGACGATTGAGAAAATGCGCCCACCAATTAACTATTTCCCGTCTTCCTTCCCGAAATGCTTCTCTTGGTAGAAGCGAATAAGCTGTTCAACCTCTGGGATGCAAGAAGGGTCACCGGTTCCGACCTTGGTCTTTCGCTGAACGGCTTCGAGCGTCCATGCGCCATCGAGCACCGCTTCTTCGATATCATGATCCGTGACCTTTACCACCTTGTCCACCAATCTCCCGTGTTCCACTTCCACGCGCGCATCCTGATTAACCTTTCGCAAATAGTCGTTGATTGCAGAACGAAGCGCCTTATCACCAAGCACGGAGCAATGCACCTTACGAACAGGCAATCCGCCGAGACGCTCCATGATGTCCTGAGGCCTGAGCTTGCGCGCATCCTCGATCGTCATTCCCCCATTCTCCGTGACGATGACCGACATCATAGACGTGGACGCGATCGCGGAGGCACATCCGAAGGTCTGCCATTTCATATCCGTGATCCGCTCCGTTGCCGGATCGACCTTGATCCAAATCTTCATCATGTCTCCACAAGCCGGAGAACCGACCATTCCCACGCCGCTCGCCTGATACGTCTCTTCATCTTCCATGAAATTGCGCGGATGAAAAAAATGATCTTTCACGGTATTCGTGTAGACCCATTTCTGTTTCGCGTCCCGGGAAGTTACGTCTGACATAGCAGGAGATCGTTATGAGGAGGTGGTATTTCTCCGCCTACCCTTTTTTAAAATATTTCATATCCAAATTCACCGGACTCATATGACGAAGACGCTCGACGATCTTTGGCATGACCTTAATCACCGTATCGACATCCTCTTTCATGGTCGCATGTCCGAGTGAAAAACGCAGGGAACCGTGCGCGGCTTCATAAGACATGCCCAGCGCGAGAATCACATGCGACGGATCAAGGGAGGTTGAAGCGCACGCGGAACCCGTTGAGCAGCAAATGCCTTTCGCATCCAAATAGAGCACAGCCGCTTCGCCTTCGATATCCAAAAACGAGATATTCGCGTTATTCGGCAAGCGCTCAGTTGCATGACCATTCAACCGCGACTTCGGGATGCGCAACAAACCTTCAATAAGCCGATCGCGCAATGCCACCAGACGAACGTTTTCTTTTTCTTTCCGCTTCTGAGCGAGCTCGAATGCCTTTGCGAACCCGATAATTCCCGGCACATCCTCAGTTCCTGAACGCAACCCCCGCTCCTGACCGCCGCCGATCATCATCGGTTCAATCTTCAAACCGCGTCGAACAAAAAGCAATCCGATTCCTTTCGGACCATAGATCTTCGTCCCATTGCACGTGAGGAGATCTGTATGCAGTTTCATGACGTCCAAATCCAATGTTCCAGCAGCCTGACAGGCATCCGTATGGAAAACCGGATAGATCCCCGGATGATCTTTTCGATAGGCCAAAATCGCACGGCCGATATCGGCAATCGGTTGGACGGTTCCGATTTCATTATTCGCCATCATGATGCTCACGAGAACCGTACGTTCCGTTATCGCTTGTGCAACGCGCTCCGCGGGCACGAGACCATCTTCACTCACGGGAATCTTCGTGAGTTCAATTTCTCCACGTCGAGCCAAGCGCTCCAACGTTTCCAATACCGCCGGATGCTCAATCGTGCTCGTGATCACATGATTGCCATGTTCGCGATGCGCACGGATCGTGCCTTGGATCGCAAGATTGTCCGACTCGGTTCCCCCGGAACAGAAAACGATTTCCTCTTCATGCGCATGCAAAAGGTCCGCGATCGTTCGTCGAGCTTGCGCAACCGCCCGCTGTGCCTCCGACCCTGCCGCATGCAACGATGACGGATTTGCGAACTGCTCTGAAAAAAATGGACGCATGGCACGAATAACCGCCGGATCAACGGGCGTCGTAGCAGCATGATCAAGGTAGATACGTTTCTTCATACTAGGCTTTACCGATATCTGCGATACAATCCGATAATTTCTTTTCCCGAAGGGAATCCATGACCGTGCGTTGTAAGAAATCCCACAGACACTTTGAGTGACAGAGCTCCTGAACCGGGCACGCGGATCCGTCGTGGCATGATACGAGCGCTACCGGCCCTTCGATCGCGCGCACGATTTCCTCCATGGAGATGTCCTCCGGCTTTCGCGCGAGGCGATACCCGCCCTTGGGACCGGTCCGTCCATCGATAAGCCCTGCGGCTTTTAACGTTGCGGCGATTTCCTCGAGATATCCATCCGAAACCTGCATATGCTCCCCGATCTGACGCAAAGAAAGACGGGTATCCGAATCGGATACCTGCGCCAATTCCGTCATGAGAATACATCCGCTGTGCAATCTGGCGGGGATACGAAAAAATCCTTGCATATTACCTGGTTACATACTAGGAGATAAAGAAGGGGGCGTCAAGAGAGCGAAGGGGTCAAATGGTCGACGGCTAACGGTCGACAGGAAATGTACAAACCCCGTAGACCGTCGACGGCAAGCAAACGATGTATACTACTTCCATGCCGTACCGATTTCTCATCACATGCTTCGCAATCACCCTCCTCGGAGCTGGCTGCATTCAGTCAATCATTCCAACGCCGCCGACGTCTTCGAGTAGCACCGGAACACCGTCCCCAGAAGGCGCCGTCACCTTTGACCGAGGCTTTGGCAACATTCCTGGACGTGCCCCAATCATCGGTGAGCCACGCGATCATCAAACCGTAACCTGGATCGCAAAGCCTCCTTCACTCCCATCCCGCATTACGGTACTTCGCAAACGCCAAACACTCCCCAATTCCACCTTCCTTCAGAACATCACTACCGGACTGCATATTCCCGCAGGCCTTCTCCAACGCTCACCAACGAGTAAGCAACTCAAGCTCGAATGGACGGATGATAACGGATACCACTGGAGCTATGATGCAGAATACGGACGAATTGGATTCGTTCGATCCGGACTCATGCGCGATGCACTGACCGTCCCTTCGCTCACCTCTTCCGAACTCATGGGACAGGCCGCAAAAACGTTTCTCGTTGACCGTGGAGCATTTCCGATTCAAATCTGGGGGAATCCGCAACTCGCCTTCTCATGGGAAAGCTGGTGGAAACACGAGGAACAAAACGGACGATGCATGACAAGCTTATCCGTTGAACAGATTCGATCCGGCGCCCAAGATGCCCACGTTCTCGATGAAGACATTCCTCGTTTGCCGCAAAAAAATGCAGCGTGCGTTACACCCGAATTTCCGAATCGGAACCTGATTCAATTCAATTTCAACCAAGACAATCAAATCGTCTATCAGTCGGATGGTAGCCTGGTGAACGGCGCAGAAGTCGTCGTTCGATCGGATACGCAAAGCGTGGAAAGCGGGACCTTCGAGATGATCCAGGACGTGGACCGTTCCAACTATCCAAGCATTTCCGAACAGGACATGCTCAACTTCCTCATGCGAGGAGGCGCAGATGGATTTCCTTCCTGGACCGCAAGCGGCACCATCACCTACAACGCATTCTCCCAAGGCCTCTATCGTCACGACGTCAAAGTGAACGACGAACGACGAACGTTTTACATTCCGTCCGTTCGCGCAGAAGGTATCGTCACATTCCTCGATGGGAGCAAGCGTCCGCTTGTCACCATGATTCCTCTCCTACCCCTCGATCAATACGCCGGATCAGAGACGACGAACAACATCGTACCGCTTCCGTAGAGATTTTTACCTTACACGCGACCCGCCCTCTTTCGACGCCAAAGATGATGCGCGCCAAAAACGCATGCGCTCGAAATGACAATCGCAAAAAGAATCCACGCGACATCAAGACGATCCGAACCATCCGTCGATACATCAGACGATGATGCATACGCCAAATTCGGATCGAGGACTGTGCGATCATGCGAAGCATCCAATTGATCAATCACACGATACGATCCATCTGCCGTTTTCATGCGTACGATATTTCGATGTTCGGCAAACATGCCTTGAAAAAGATCCGTTTGCAATGCGATCGAACGATGAGCATCCGCGCAATGCACGCGGCCACGTACGGTCACGCCTTCGGCATGAAGCGTGATCGTATCCTGCGCTACCGTTTCCGGCTTCGGATCCCAAGAACACCGATCACCTTGCTGCTTTAATGAAACGGATGACTGGATGTATGCGGCGATCATTTCAGCATTCGCCTCAATGCGCTGAATGGTAGAACTTGAACTCACGAACGATCCGGCGAGCGCTTGCGCAGCCAATGGTTGAATACCAACGACGAGATCAAACCCCTCTGAAGCGGCTTCAATATCAAAAACGGCAAAAGACGGGGTCGCCTGAGCCTGAACATACAAGCCAAAGCTCAAACCGCAAACGATACCAATGAGATATTTCGCCAATTTCACTCAAAAATCATAGCAAAAATACCATGACTTGAATAGGCTAAAAAATAGCTCAGTTTAGCCATTTTAAGCTCAAGCTGACAACCACCCTTGACCGAAAAAGAAATGTCTGATATCCTTGCCATCATCACTTATATGGCCCGAGAACATACCGTCTATAACTGTCTCCGCAACTTACGGCAGGAGAAGAAAATCACACAGGAACAGCTTGCGAAGGCTGTCGGCGTTAGCCGTCAGACGATTTGTTCCATGGAAAAAGGCGACTATATTCCGTCTCTTTCCTTAGCGCTTCTCATTTCCCAGTTCTTCAACCATCCAGTTGAACACGTATTCCAGTTGAAGCGCGTTTGCGAATAATTTCCGATCAAACGAAAACCCCCTGCGTACACACGTAGGGGGTTTTGTTTTTATCTCCGTCTTTTATCGCTTCGTATCCGGTTCGGAAACCACGGACGGCATCGCCGGTGGCGTCACCATACCTCCGGATGATCCGCTTGCGCCATCGCCGGATTTAATCATCGCGCCCGATTCGATCAATGGCATGATCGTCGGCATGTCTTGCACGATTCCTTTGACGAGTGGCACGATCACCGCACTCGGCGCCCATGCACCACTGGAAACGTCTGGCGCTTTCGTCACCGGGAAAATAAGTGCCGGAACATACAGCTCGAAAGATTGATTGTCCTTATACTGGTAAATTTGGACCAAGGCCTTCATCGGAGTTCCTAATTCCGCCTTTACCGTCTTCGTTTCCACATTCTCTTGCATGTATCGAATCGGCGATGACAAGCCTCCTTTTTTCGCCTCTGCAAGAATCGTATCCGCATTGGTTTCCGCGTCATAGGCCGATGCCTCAAACGAGAGCTGCTGTAAGTTGTACACGCTCGAAACCTTTTTGACGCGAAGATTGATCCCTACCACGATTCCCATTTTCGCACCTCCGTTTTGGTACACGGTCTTTCCATCGATCATGAGGGGATACGTAACTTGCATGACATCCGGAATATACACCTCCCCATTCTCATTCGAAGCATACTGTTCCCATGACTTATCAACTTCTCCGGCACCGTAGACCGAACGGTCAATACGATGTTGTGCTATGAACGCATCCGCGATCTGTACGAGCTCTTGATCCGAAGGTACATCCGATCGCTTTAACTGACTCGCCTTCCAGCACTGATCATCCTGACATGTCGGATACGCGTCTTTCCACTGATCCCAGTTTTGATCGATAGATATCGTGCCGCTGCGAGGACTTACGTAAATCTGATATCCGTAGGGTTCGTTCTGATAAATGCTGATATCGCCAACGCTCGCGTTCCCAAAAGAAGAGAGATCGGCAACGCCAAGGTTCAAACCGCGAAGTGCCGAGACTAACGAGCCTCCGGAAAACGAACCAGGGGATCGCTTTAACACATCAAGCGACGTATCCGTCAGATCAAGCGCTTCTCCGGTGTACTCATAATCTACCTGTACCATCGGATACGGCGCGATCATTTTCATATCAGGCGACGCCACTCCAGAAGTCACCGCTCCATCAGCTCGAGGTACAGGAGCCTCCGATGCCGCAATCGGCATAGCTAATGACCGAGCCTCATATGACACGGCGTTACCACCCATACCGGAAGACGGCGCTACGCCCATTTCTTGGGTTACTCCGGCATTCACTGCAAGCTGACCGAAAGCGCCATTCGCAATACGCTCAATAGACAGCACCCGTTCTCTCGTGGCGAAATCCGTATTCTCATTTTGCGTTGCAACGGGCTTCATGCGCAAGGTCGATGAAATACCCATATCTTGGGTCACATACAACATCGCCATCATGCCAACGGCAACTCCACTGACCGTAAAACCGAGCGCTGGCCAAAATCGGGATGAATGAATCGTAGGAAGAGAAATTTTCATAGAAGGGGTTCGTTGGACAGAAAGGGTTTTCGCCTTTTCCGCCAAAGTCTTTCGTAGAGTTTGAATAAACGTCGAATCAACGACGGCATTTGGTTTTGCGGCAGCAAGCGTTTGGATAAGACGCTTCAAATCCGCTTCGCGATCGCGGAGGGAAGGATCAGTCGCGTAGAGTTCCTCAAGGAGCGCGGAAATATCTTTAGGGGTTAATTTGGGCATAGGGGTAATTTATGGATATCAATGGATA
Source organism: Candidatus Uhrbacteria bacterium (assembly GCA_018499965.2). Classification (GTDB taxonomy): domain Bacteria; phylum Patescibacteriota; class Patescibacteriia; order 2-12-FULL-60-25; family 2-12-FULL-60-25; genus 2-12-FULL-60-25. The sequence continues at coordinate 36,367 of JAHBAS020000007.1, read as the reverse complement.
TTCTAATGTAGGGATCCGAGGCCGATTGCGAGTACCATCATGAGTATCGTTTCTCCAAATTCTTCCCGAAGTCTTCGAATCGTCCGTGAAAAAACCTGCTTCACGTTCGATTCCGTCATGCCGAGGATCGCCGCGATCTCCTGATGCGAAAGCCCGTCCCAGAGCCGCATAACAACGATTTCCCGTTGTTCCGGCTTAAGCAACTTGAGCGCCTCCTGTACCTTTTCGAACGCAACGGCGGTTTCCGCATCACGCTCCACATCCGTGGATGAAACGACTGTCCACCCATCCTCAATCTCTTCCGATGTACGATTCGTCCGATAGTGGTCGATCACCGCATTGCGGGCGATTCGATAGATCCAGGCGGAAAACGTTCCCCGTGCAGCGTCGAATTGACCAATGCGTTCTAATGCTTTCATGAAGACGTCGCTGGTAATGTCTTCTGCCGTCTCACGATGGAATGTCTTAAAGAAGATGAAACGGTAGATCTTTTCCGCATAGAGCTGGTAGAGGTCGTCAAAACGCCCAGGCGTTCCAGCCTGACACGCTTCGATTGCCGCGAGTTCTTTTGGATCCATCTGAAGAGGCCTGTCTCTAAGATGATAACACGAGTTCATGCCTCTATCATGAACTACGAGAAATGGTCCGCAAACGTGACATATTTCTTATTTCGCCACAAATTGATAAACGTCTTTTGAAATATCTGCGATAATTTCGGCTAAACGATCCGGATCCTTTCCACGTGTCATCACGCAAAGAATATACGGTTTCATGAATTGATACACGATGCCGCAATCATGAACCTGCGTAAGACCATCTGCGTCCAATTCCCGTTCACCGAATTTATGAGCAATCAAAATTTCAGATGGAATGCCACCTCTCATGCCGTGGTTGAAATCCGATTCCGAGAGAAGTCGTAGAGCCTTTTCGGAAAAAATCGGATTCAGGTAAGAGGCGTTGAATAACACACGGAAAAGCACAGCATAATCACGCACCGTAATCATCGGCTGACCATTCATATCCTTAGACATCTCGATCGAAAGATCCTGAAGGACCTTATTAATAGGAGACTCCTTTGATAAACCTAAAAGAATGAGTGTTGCCTGATTGTCAGAATACCGAATCATGTGTTCAATCAACTCTATGATCGAATACTCTTTTCCAGTCTCAAGAGACTCGCTTGGCTTAAAATGCTGTTCCGTTTGTATCGAAGGAGGCGTCGCTACCACTTTTTGCTGCAAGATAGACGGATCTAATTCCGCCAACTTGAAGTAGTACATCATGATCGGAAGCTTCAGAAGACTCGCTGGTGCGAAGGTCATTTTTTCCCCTATTCCTACCCAAGGACCATTATTCAAATCTCGATAATACAAAGATGCAGACACGAGATCTCCATCCTTCTTTAAAAGCTCTATTTTTTTCTTAAGTGATGCGCTTGATGGTTTGGAAATCCTATTCGAAAGGTACTCCTGTCCTAGATCGCAATCGAGTAACGGATTAATAAACCGATATCCCGATGAAGAATCGCGTATTTCCGGAATTCGATCCAGATGATCAACCTTCCATAGAAAATACGCCGTACCTAAACCAATAGCAATACCGATAATGCAAAAAATTCCACAATAAATCCACCTCCATTCATTCTCCACGTTAGGACGATCTGGTGAAAGATTTTGCTCCATGCAGCCAAAAGTATAGCATCCTGAGAGAGAACACGGGAGGAGAACGCAACACACCCCAATGAAGCCATCGGGGTGTGAGGAGATCTCGACGATTATCGAGAAGAAGAGATAGTCGCGGGGACGGTTGGAGACGTTCGGTTCGACGATCGTTCCGCGGAACATTTTTCGGAACATCTCATGGCTAGTAAAATTACCAACAACGCAGCCCCTAAGAAGATGGCGACCGGTCCGTTCTTCGCATCATCCGGATCCGGAGATCCTGACATCGGCGGAAAACCATCTCCCGCACCAAAGAGAATGAAGAGAATCACGTTCGTACTCCTTTCTTTTTTTACGAAAACTAAAGAATATATAGACAGATAAGCACCCCCACCGAACCAATGACCATTCCGACGAGCAAGGCAACGAAAGCCGTGATCAACGCTTCCCGCACAGATCCCGTCGCTTGAGAAACGAATGCCTCTTTTGGCAACGGAGGCGGGCGGGAAACCATTTCGTGCATTTGCTCCGGAGGAAAAAGTTCGAGTGGCGGTGGAGCGATGACCGTTGACCGCGAGGAATCCCGTTCATCCATGATGACCTCCGGGTGAAACAGGAGGATGAACCCCATCATGCCTGTGACGCCATAATTGAAAGAGATTGTACGGTGTCACGATTACGGCAATTCCAACAGCCAGAACGACGATTGCGACAACTGCTGGCCATGAGATTTCCTTTTGCTCCTCAGAAGCATCTTTCGTATCCACGTCATCATACGGCGAACCATGCGTAGGTATATAACCTGGCGTGAACATGTGAATCCTTTCTATCGTGTGATAGCAAAACCTTCCCGCTTGTCTAAAGGGCGACAATAGATATAGTTCATCATAAACACGCTTTTTTGCAAAGCATCGCAAAGAACAAGGTTCGTGAGTCGAATTGCACTTCGAACCACAGTCCTACGGACTTACGGATCTACGAACACCCCCCTCTACATCACCATTCGAACAAGACGCAATTCATCATACGAATATTTGCCACCAAACTGTTCAAAAATCGGGGCTAATTTTCCATCCTCAGACGCCTCAAAAGCCCGCTTGATTTCCGCCATGGCCCGAACGACATGATCCGGCAAAATCTTTTCGACATCCGCTTTCTCGATCTTGCTATCCATATACAATCTTTCGATGTGTGCAAAAATCGTGGATGGAGCAAAACTCCGCGCTTCCGCGATCTCAGCGATCGTCTTTCCTTGCAAGAATAACGCGAGCGTTTCATCATGCGTCGCCGTTTTCTTTTCCCGCTTCTTCTTTACCTTCGGTTCAGCCATTCGTTCAGGAACGAAATTCACGGTGTCCAGCAATCCACCGCAACCAATAACGAAATCCGTTTGTACTTGTTTGAGACGATCCACGGATTCATGCGCGAACTCTTCTTCGATTTGCATGGACCGAGCGCGAAACTCCGCATCTACTTCAAGAATCTCCGGATGAACCTGTAAGGAACGGGCGTTATATCCCAAAAGATACAGGCCCGCGAGCGAACGCACGCGTGAAAGCGCCACATAGCCCTGACCATACTCAAACGCTTCCGAGAGATCCATCACCGCCGCGTCCAGCGTGAGCCCTTGGCTCTTATGAATCGTCATGGCCCAAGCGAGTCGCAACGGGAATTGCACGATCTTGGCGATGGTCTTAGATCCATCCGTGGCGGTCCACTCCATTGGTTCGAGCGTGATCGTTCGACCGTTCAGGGTCTTCACAATCGGATGCCCTTCATCTTCATCGAAACCCACAATGTCTCCGAGCGTGCCGTTGACGAATCCTTTTTCAAAATGATTCTTCGTGCACATCACGCGCGCGCCGATCTTGAGCGACAAGAATTCCGGAGACAAACAACTCTTCACCAAGCGCTCGACATGAGACTTCGATCCACGCGTTTCCATTTCAAAAATCTGTGCATCACCTGGGAGTTCGGAAAGTTTTTCGTCGTTTACCCGGTCCACGTTCACGTTATGTGCATACAATCGAGGAAAACAGTCCGTGATACGATCACCGAGATAGCGGGAACGAAGCCGCTCGTGCACATCCGCAGAAGGCGTACCGCTTCGAAGCGAGGACAGGAGATGAACGTAATCCGCATCATCCTGTCGATGCTGTTCTGAAAGGTAGCAGGTCATGAAATCCGCGCGTTGCCAGGCCGAAGAGGCATAGGCAAACTCCGCCGGATCTTCATCCGTGCGCGAAACCGGAGGGAGCTGAAAAAAATCGCCGACGACGACGATTTGCAATCCCCCGAATGCGAGATCCGGCTTCTTAATTTTGCGACAGACCTGATCCACGCATGCGAACGTTCGCGCATCCAGCATGGAGATTTCGTCGACGATAAGAACGGACGTTCGTTCAATGCGATGGACGAGCTTGCCGTTCTCCAAAATCCGATCCATCTCGTCATCGCTGATATGCTTATGGATCCCGATCCCGGACCAGGAATGCACGGTCGTACCTCCGATATGCGTCGCAGCAATGCCCGTGGATGCTGTGATCGCTGGCGCAATCCCATGACTCCGAAGCCATGAAACGTACTGCCCGACCGTATACGTTTTTCCCGATCCCGGCTCACCGGTTAAAAACACATTCGCACCGGTTTTGAGGATCGTTAAAGCTGTTTCTTGCGTCATGAAAATGATCGTAGCAGATACACGTCTGCCAAGCGAACGGTCAAAAATGGCCGTGGGCTACCTTGCCCATGGATCAACGATATCCGTAGGCACTTCAACCCTTTGCTGCGGCTGCTCGAAAGACGATCCTTCTTTTGAAGGATAGAAAACCACATGAAGCACCCCGTTGCTTAATTCCAACGACGCCTGTTTCTTTCCATCGTGCTCATCCATGAGCACCCGGGCGAATAGCCACTCTTCCTCCTCTACGCCCATCTGATACTCCTGGGGCCGTTTCGGTGTCTCCGAAGCCCTATAGAGGATGTCCACGGCATGTCCATGCAAATGACTCGACTTCGTAGCCGGTGCCGCCTCGTTCTTGTTCCGACCCTTCAAAAGCCCACGTTGATACTCCTCGGTTCGTACGATCGAACTAACGATCAGCTTCGTCCCGAACTTCTGATAGTACGCCTTCGCGAACGCGACGAACTCCCCTGCGACATCTGCCGCGATAGACCGGTAGAGATGGCGGGATTCCGGCTTGGCGAGCTCTCCAATACCAACATCGAATACATATCCATCCTCCGGGCCCGGATTCAATGCAACAAGCTCCCCTCTTTCAATCGCCTTGCGAAGATCGGCTTCGTTCTTAAAATTCCTGAACCCGAACCGCTCGGTCATGGCCTGCTCTTTTAACAATCCTTTGTCGCGATGCGCATTCAACGATTCCCCGCTCGGCAATGAAAGATGCGCGTACTCCTTTACCGGGTCCCTCGGGCCTTTGGCCTCCACTTCCCCTTCTGTAGCGGCGAGAACCGCCCCGGCGGCCATCACGGCCCGCGCGGTACGACCGATACCAGCTCGCCCTTGCGGCTTGAGCGGCTTCGACTCCTCGGATGAGGACGGAACTTCTGGAGAAAAACGTTCGTGCATCATATGAAAAAGCATATCGTAGATGGAAGCGTCCGAAAAGTCGGTACTTTCTCTCTTTCTGATAAGGCGCAAAACGTCTATACTCATCATATGTCCGAGCGCGAATCATTCATCCGAAATGCCCGTCCGTATCATGAAAGCGATACGCCGGATACGCAGTACGATCAGACACTCAATCGATATGCACGAGACTTCATCTACGGCGATATCGAGGCGAGCGTCATCGAGCGACGCATTGACGACGCTCGCCGAGATGAGCGCATCGGAACGATTGAGCAAGAGCGGCATGAACTTGGTTCGCTCCTCCATTTCATCAGAGGCATCGAACTCCACGAGAAAGCAAATTTCTATCACGGCGGAGCATGGCAAGCCGCGCTGATCCGACAGCCCGCACACCAGGAACGCGAACCAAAGCCATCCGAAACGCTTACGCGCCAAGAAGTGGCGGATGAATTCGAAGTCTTTCCGTTCCGCGAACAAATCCTCGAAGCAGAACGGAAAGCCGTTGGCCATTATGAAAGCCTCCTAAAACTCCACGCAGAACCCACATTCGCGCTCAGCGAAAACATCTCTCTTAAAAGGTCGGATATTGAGGTGCTTATCAATGATTTGCGCATTCGACTTGCGGAACGGATTCCAGACGATGCGGAACGCAAGGAACAACTCGCCGAACTTGATCGTCAGCTCAAAGAGATCATCGAGGGACTCGCGGAGGAAGATTGGGGCAAACGATTTGAGCTCGAAGAGATTTACCTGATCCGTCGCCTCATCCACGCAGCTGATACCGGACACCTCGTTTCTGTGAGCCATGGAACGCCACGCGAGGATCTCCGCTCGGATCGCGGATCCATCGACGTTCAAATCACCGCCGCGGGTGATCGCCTGGATTTTCAGCTCAAAACATTTAAGCGAGGCGTTCATAAAGAGGGAAAGAAAAGCCAAGCCCTCGTTCTCGAAAAGGCCGAACGACACCTTCAGGGATCATCAACGCATCTCGTTGTCCTCGAAGCGGAAGCCGTCAAAGAATCTTTCGAGGCTGCGCTCCGTCGACCTGCGCTCGCACCCGTGAATCGACGGGATTCCTTTGAAACGCTACGTCCGCTCATCGATTCGCTTGAAGAAAGCGATCAGGGAGAAGATCAGGAAACGATCGCATCCGAACGCCATCGCCTCCTGACGCTTTTGGGATTAACCGAAGAAGATCTGATCGCCGAACAGAAGGATTTTCAAGAAAAGCAGGAAGCGGCCATGCGACTTGGAGAAGAGTATCGCGCACGCGAGAAAGAAAAGGCCGAACGGGAAGCCCAGGCGATCGCCGCAATTGCAAAATTACGAGCGCAAGAAGAAGAAAACGCGCGACGTATCGAGCTTGAGCGACTTCAGCAGAAAATCCAAAAACAAGAACAGGACGTCACGCTTTCGGAATCCGAGAGGCAAAAACTCAGAGAAGAAAAAGCGCACACGCAGGCAGAACGAAAAGCAAGACGCGAGCAGGATCGCGAAGCCCTTGAACGGATCGCAGTGGAGCGCGACACGAAAGAGAGGGAGGCGGCAGAGGCGGCACGCAAAAAAGAAGAAGCTAAGCTCCGAAAAGAAGCGAAGAAAGCCGGATGGCCGCCGCCGAATCTCGTGGGATTGGCGAATGCCTCAACGCTTCAACGGATCGGATTCCTGCCTCCGGAATGGAGCAGCGATGCTCGCCAACTTCTTGAGGCGAAAAAACGATTCCTCAATCTCTTCGCAAAGCCAAAGCCGAAAACCAAAGCCATCGAGGATACGAGCCAGCCAACAAAACGCTTCGCGGAATATTTCCCGACCAGAGAAAGCTTCGAGGCCCCCAGTGCGGAAGATCAAGAACGAATTCAAGAACTTCTCAATCAATCAGACAGGCAATCACGCGCCGCATAGCACAAACGGTCTTCCTGGAGAGGGAAGACCGTTTCATTCATTGCGACGATCGTCGCTAGCTCGTTGAACTTCTTCTTCGATCCCGGGGGACGCGATCCATACTCGGAGGCGCGATCCCGATTTCTATATACGCCTGCGCTTCATCCGCAAAAACATTGCCTCGCCGAATCGTCATGTCGATAGGACCTTGAGACGTGAGAATTTGTCGTACACGACCGAGTGTCACGAGCCGCGGGTCGTCGAGCAAAGCGCTGAGCAATACGGATTCTTGAGATGGCGTTCTGGGAAGTTCAACGATAGAAGGTACTTTTGGAAGAGGTTCAAAATCAGATTGTCTGGCGTTCATGCTTCCTCCGTGGACGTATAGGTAAACAGAAAACAAGCACTCTGTCAATCGTACACGACATCTTGTTTTCTACCCTATTCCATTTTACCATCCTCGTATGTCACACGAATTTGAAGCCGTCCAAAAAGCAAAACAAGAATCCGCCAAGGGCGCAGAACTTACGGATGAAACGTTTGAAGAAATCGTAAAAGGGATGGAAGAGACGATCGTCCTCCCCACTCAAAAACATCAACCGCAAATCATCCTCTGTCCGGTTGGACTCGTTGGATCCGGAAAGACGACGGTCATCAAACTCCTCAGCGCGCGACTCGGACTCGTTCGTATTTCCGGAGATGAGATTCGCAGGCAATTGCAACTCAAAGGCTACAATCTCCTTCGAACCCTGGAGATCGCGGATTCCCTCGCTAAAAAATATATCGATCTCGGATATAGCATTGGCATAGATTCCGATTGTGCAGGTAATGGAAAAGATCTCGTTCGAGCGAATACAGAAGGGCATCCTGATATACGAATCATTTGGATACACATCCAAGCGCCAGAACCGCTTATCCTCGAAAGGCTTCGTATCCGACATCAGCCATCAGACAATGCAGAGCATCATCCGATCCTTCGTGATGCCGATCATGCGATCGCGAACTACCTGCGTCGAAAACCATTGCACGAACACCTTGATTTTCCGTTCCTCTATACATTTGATACGTCGCGAGATGATCTCGCGAAACAGATCGATGAAGCGGTGGAGATGATTGAGAAAATAAAATAGATCAACGTCATCGCAGTGGTTTTGCCGACTGCCATGCGAGATCAAATAGCGCGGCAACGCCTTCCGCAATCGCCTTCGAACGAATCACAACCACGAAAAGCGGATCGAAGTTGGTGATCGCGACGGTGGTATCGGCGATGCCGATATTCATACAGTAGGAAAGATCTTTCGGTAAAACGCGGAACTCCTGCTTCGGATTCCCTCCTACGGCTTTTGCCATTTCACGACCAGCCTTATCGTCGACGATGATGTTTTTTACCTTGTTCGGATTCCGAACGCTTGCCGCATTCACCGACCAGCGACGAACCTCTTCCGGAAAGGCACATTTCACTTTTTCCCAACACGTGAAATATAACGACTGCTGCGCAAATTCCATCGAACGATAGACCGGGAGGATCGCCTCTTTCCCCTCAAACAATTCGATGCGAGGCTGGTCTTCCCGTCCCCGCTGCATAGCGTTCAACAAGGGAATCATCATGCGCAAATTCTCCACATTCGCTTGGACATGCTGAAGCAACCTCATAGCCGGAACCGCGACATATCGTTTCACCTTTTGATTGCCGATTTCTTGTGCATAGCCGTTTTCAATGAGTTTCTGCAGCGTAAAATAAACGATTGAACGCTTAATTTCCGCTTTCTTCGCAATAGCGCTAGCCGTCCCTTCGCCAAGACCTAAGAGGGCAATGAAAACCCGGGCTTCTTTTTCAGAAAGCCCAACGGCAATTAAGGATTGGAGAATGGTTTGATCCATATTTGTTAACAAGTTTAACAAAAAATTGATAAAAATGCAATATTTAACGTAATAATAGACTTTAACCTGTTTACTGTATTGTCATTTTATGATTTACTCGCATGAAAACCCTAGCTACATAAGGAGGTTTTCATGGAAAAAGCACCGCCCCTTCAACAACCAAGCTATCATGCCCCGAAGTATCTCGAGTGCGCACAAAAACTCGCCGATGCCTTTCGACGCAATGAGGTAGATCACACATATGCCATCATGCGTATGAGCTATCTCCTCCTTCGCGCCCATGCAACCTGGCGTGATATCGGACTTTCCGAAAAAATACTTCGAGATCGAATTGAAGACGGATACCTTCAAGAAGCGAAACGACATCTCGGACGCGCCAGAAAATACTGCATGCTCTATGCTGCAGAGACTAAAATGGCCGCTTGGCATGTACGAAGATGCCTTGCTCTCGCCAACTGCGTACCACATCACATCGGCACAACTAAGAAAGAACTCGATGACTTCACGGATGGCAAACCGTATAGGATCACGGAGGCGAAAAAGATCGTCCTCGCCTTCAAGAAAGGAGAGTTCTATGAGAGAGACTCGCGCGAGGCGAATATTTTAGATCTCCTGCGGGATCCGAAAAAATATCCGCGTAAAGAGATAGGCGTGACAGAGACAAAATTGCATACGCTAGCGCTCAGAAAAGCAAAAGCGTTACTGGACGAACTGAGAGAAACGAGAGGAAAATCGACTAATTATCGGTACATTTCGACCAATATTTGGTATATCAGACAATTTCTCGCATGCATCAATCAAAACCTCGAAGATATCGGCACGTCTGACGCTGAGCTTCGCGAGCTCGTCTATCCCAGTGCGTATCACAAACAAAGAGCGGAAGAAGCGCTCAGGATCGCTCGAGAGAGCCCGTCGCTCTACTGGCTCTCAGAGGTACGGAAACATATCCGAAGAGCGAAGACATCGCTCAAGGAGCTCGGCACGAGCCGCGCGGAACTCATGGAGATTCGAAAGAAGGCTCCGCCTCGCTACTAAGACACCTCACTCAGAAAGGACCATCTCAAACCCCGAAAGCATACGTGCTTTCGGGGTTTTAAAATTTATCTCCTCTATCTTACGTGACGATGAGTGAACCTTTTACATCAGCAATGTTCACGATGTTCTTCTTAATGAATTTCCGAATCGCCATCACAACCTCATCACGAACTTCCGTAGGACTTTGCGCGACCCACACGGCAAAACGATAGAGTCCATTCGGCTCCGTGATGAGCCATTTCTTATTCACGTGGAGAAAAACAAGAAGCGACATAACGGCAATGCGTTTATTTCCGTTCTGGAAAGGATGATTCTTGATCAGGAGGTAAAACAAAATGGCCGCCTTTTCTTCAAGGCCTTTATAGAGAAACTTTTTATTGAATTTCTGAAAAGGCGTGTTGATGCATGATTCCAAAATATTCGGATATCGTGTTTCAAAATCCGGAATAGGCTCACCCCATTCCATCATTCGCCTCGCAAACGAATGTGCAAGATATTGAATATCCTGAATGCTCAAAGACACGATCGTATGCAACATACTATTCTTTCCCAAGAAGCTTCAATGTCTCGCCATATTCTTTCATCGCCTTAGCGACCCCTTGATCAATTTCCGCCTTTCCTTCCTCTGTAAGGCCTCTCATAGCACCCCCTTCAACCCCTTCTGCAGGAATCAAAAAGTGGCCGTAAACTTTCTCAAACGGAATTTGCCCATTTTTCATCTTCTTATAAATTGCAGCACGCGTCACCCCCATGGCTTTCGCGGCCTCAATAACGGTCAAAAATTGCTTTTCTTTAGCCATATTCCTCATAGAGATGTATACCTTATTATCATAAGTATACACTTGTATACCAAAGTGTCAATGGTATACATATTCGAATTACGACCCCAAAATATACTGCACCCTCCCCACTTCTCCGGTTTCAAGTCGGACTTTGATGCCACGTGGATGAACCGGGATATTCATGAGGATATCTTTGACGAATCCTTGCGTGCCTTTGCCGGTTTTCTGATCCTCTTTTAACACGATCACCACGGCCAAGCCAGGATAGATACTACTACGAAGCGTTCCGTCGGACATACATGAAAAACATGGACTTCTTTACGCGCTTAGCACCAATTTCGTAGCCACCTCAAAAACTCGTTTTATATCCTTAGTCTCTATCCACGTCTTTCTAACCACCGCCCGGATTTCTTGATGTTGCGGATACCCGTCATCATGGACATCACCTAATAAATCACTGCATTCCACGTTTACCAGTTCCGTCAACGACTCTTTCACGTCGTTATACTGCTCTTTCGTCATTCGTCCACTCTCAACTTCTTCATGAAAAACCCACCATGTCCAAAAATGAAATAATTCGTGCATGATCGTACGGTTTTGATATGGTCTCGTGACGGAAACGAAAAAATATCCCTGCTCGGTATGATACGAACAACGACCATCCGTCGTGAGGTATACGCGCACGACATCCAACGGACACGTTATGCCAAAAATCTGTTCAACGCGTTTTAAAAACTCTTGTTCGATGACTCGCCAGCTCATCCTTATCCGCTCAGCTTCAGCGGGCATAATTAATCCTTGTTCTGAAATATAGGTCGTGATAAACGCTTCCAGTTTTCGATCTTCAAAGGCATCGCCATACTGAGCGATGTACAAAGATTGCATCTTCGTCGGCATTTTATTATTGATCGACTTCGAAGCCCTTTTGTAATTTTCGATATCCTTCGAGAGATCGTAAAGAAATTCCAATTCCATATGCCAAGCCTACAGGGAAACGAGTTACCCGTAAACGCCGATCTCCAAGTCTTGATTTTCACGGCATTTTATGATACTAAGGCCTCAGGTTCAACGATGGAGGTCTTCAATGTTCACCATTTTGATCAGTCCTTTTCTCTCAACCATTCCCACTGCGGATCATCAAAAGGTTCGCATCTACCCTCTGGTCATCCAGAAAAAGAGAACCGCTATTCTCCTGAATACACATGAGAATCTCGGGGATGTTCGGCGGATCAAATTCTTCAGGTATCAGAAAAAACCAGCGTTACAGAAGATCCCGCTTGATATTCCTCCGCGCATTCGCAAGGGCATCGTTCGATTCCTCATGTCTTACCATGCTAAGCAGGATATGAGCTTCGACTGTTATGCGTTCGCGAATCTCATGGGTGGCATCAAGCAACACGAAAAACTTCTCGGGCGAACATACTGGCGCACATCTCCCTGCCCAAAGCGTTTGAAAAAAGGAGACATCGTCTTCCTCCTGAATCGTGAAGGGAATTTCTTCCACCACGCAGCGGTCTACCTCGGTTTCGGTCTCTACCTTTCGGTGTACGGCGCTGGTGGCGGACTGGAAGTCTCAAGACTCCGCAACATGATGAAGGATTTCGGTGCAGAGTCCGTATTTCTCGCAAAGCCTCGCACATGAGCGGCCATCCCTTGATGGCCGCTTTCACTTTTCAACGAACTATTCTTGTCTTCGTGCGATGAATTCGAAGATGTGCCAATGCTTTTTCGTCACGCCATCGGCGAGCATACCGCCCCACTCCCGCTCCTTAAAAAACAAAACCTCTAAATCCGCAAGCGATGCTTTCGCCCGATCCAAAGTGTGGAATGTCATCTTTGGATCATTCGCCCAGCTATCACGATCTCCGAAAAAATTCCCGCACAAAATCCCCTGAACGCGCAGCGATTTCTTCACGTCCTCAAAAACACGATCGAAGGTTTCTGGACGGTTAAAAGGCAATGCGTACATGGCCGATGCGAGATCGTACGCCTCTTTCGGAAAAACGTACTTTTCAAAAGATGAGACAACGTGCTGGAAACGCTCTTTATCAATATCCCGCGTAAAATCCGCTGGCAATTTTTGACTATCGATATTTATCACCTCAAATCCTTCTTGGAGAAGATATCGGGAATCCTTCAATGCGCCGCCACCGATATCAATCGCTCTCCCTTTTTGAGACACGTATTCCAGAGCTTTCACTAAAAGATCAGACGGGGGCCGATTTTTAGTATTCGCGTAATACGTTAACCAATTCGCTCGTTTCGACATATCTATGACGTTTTACGCATCCAAATGTCCTTCGCGACGTTCATGTTCTTCCTCGGCGAAGAGATGATCCAAACGATCCAGCCAATGAAGACCGCTTTTTTGCTTCACATCATCTTCAATCGCCATAATAGCTTGACGCAAGGCCTGCGTATCGTACCCCGGCTTCAGCGAATTACCCTTCTGTTCTCGCCATGGTTCAAAGGCATCAACGTAAATTGCATTTCCATTTTGATCCACTCCAAAATTAACTGCGGCATCATCAATGGAGACGCCGCATTGCTCAAACATACGGATAACCTCACGGACTCGCGAATCCTCTAAAAGCCGTTGCTTCGCAAGAGCCGTCTGCTTTCGAAAATCCTCCGAGACATCCTCACCCTCTTCATATCGACGAACTTCTTCATTCAATAACGCATGATCCGGCCCTAAATCTTTTCTCTCTGCCACGAGCACATGTCCGCTCGCCTGATGGACATCAGGGACGTTCTCCGGATAGAGAAGGTGAAGGATTTTCGTAAGATAAAAACCCGCCTTTACCTCACGCAAAGGCTGCTCTTGTCCGTCGCGCTTTTCCTTTCGAACCCACGTATCAGGATGAACAGGATCCGGACGGACAACCCGTTCGCCTCCTAGCCCCAGGATTTCATGGTTATACATATCTCCAATCAGTCTAAACCAAAATCCGACCCCTTGCGAGGTCGGATATTTTCTAAAAAGCTTCTTACATCTTCGCCAAGACCGCCTGGAATTCTTCATCCGTCGCCTCCGGACCGTTCAAGGCCTCGCAAGGATGGCTCTTCCAGTATGGAAGGGAATTCATGTTCTTGCGCGTAATGCGCTCCGCAAGATCACGGTCCCCTGCATTGATCGAAAGGAAAAATCGTACACCGCCTTCAAAAACATCTTCGGGCTTTTTGATTTGCCCATCTACGATATCGTGGATGCATACCAAGCCCTCCGGAGTTTCGAGACCGATATCTCCTGCATGCTCGCCTTCAAGCGGCATGCCGCACGTGATACATGTTTTCATATGGATAGATGATAGATCAATTTTTGGAAAAACAACACTACTCCTCTTTCACTTCAACATCGAATGCAACCCCTGGATGTGCGGACTGCATCAACTCCTTGGCTTTTTCAACATGTTCCTCAAAAATCGCAGGCGGACACATCGAAACAGCCCCTTTGACGGTTAAAAGGACTTGGGAAGACGACGGGGTCGCTACGTCCGTCTCGCATCCGCAAGACTCAAACATGTCCGTTACTTCTTTCAACGTGGCTTGGTATTCGTTCATACTATTCCGAGAGTGGGATCTCCACCTCAATTTCACGGATCTTCCGCTCTTCATCGAAGACCGTAAAGATCACCATTAAACTATTATCTTTGATCCATACGTCATCATCTTCAACACGAACGTCTTTTCCATCGTACTGAATCCATACTCCGTGATGCGTTTGGATATATCGCGTCACAAAAACCCGCTCTTCGGGTTCCAGGTTTGAACTCGCCACAAAATCCTCGATAAACCATTCGCGGCACCGCTGTTCTGCCTCGGCTTGCCTTTCCTTATCAGTTTTCTCGCCCTTCGGATCAGGATTCTCAACCCCTTCTGCCCCAGATGACGCACCCTCCGATGACTCTGAAATTGGTTTTTCGATGCTCATATCAACCTATCGTAGCACCTGGTTTTCAATCCCGTTAGAGGTATACAAAAATCCCCGCCTTTTGGGACGAGGAAGACACTTATTGTGTCGTGAGTGGTTCAGCTCCCTATTCGAGCTTAATTGAAAAATACACCAGGCTCATGTATAAAAGAAAAAGAACGGCTTTCATTAATCATCCAACTGGACGATATGAAAAAAATAAAATTTTTATTATTCGCATGTTTGTACACGCTCGTGTTGATCATTTTAGCTATGAAAATCAACACCGGATTGGTCAGGAATCAAAACAAAACAGATCAGGATTACTTTTACAGAAATACAAAAGAGCTCGCTGAAAAAGGGATCAGTACGATCAACTTGAATGAGGATCAAAAAGAAGAGATCCATGAAGCGATAAGAAGTTTTTACGGGACGGCGTATCGTGATAAGCGAAAAGAATTTTATGAAAATCAGATAGCAAAAGCAGAAAGCCAAGAAGAGAAGGATGAATACCTGAAAAAGGTTGAGGCTCTACAGAACGCATTGATTTCGCCACCTAGATTTAGTGAACCGTTAGCGTATAAAGATTTAGACGGTTATATAGGGATACTCGCTGTATCAAATGTTTATATTAAAGGAGACAAAATTGGAGGAGAAGAGCCCTATATATTCTTTTTTCAACTAAGCGAGAATCAAGATCCTGTGCTCAAAAAAGTCATTAGCGTAACAGAGAGTTGGCGCTCACAAGAGATGGATGCTGTTCAGGAGTTTAGAGAAGAATTAAATAAAAAACCCCTCGAATAATCGAGGGGTTTTTTATGGGGTGACCAATGGGAATCGAACCCATGATAACGGGACCACAACCCGCTGTGTTGCCTCTACACCATGGTCACCATGGGAAGAAGGGCGTAGCGCCTTAAGGCGGAGGACACAGGGTCCTGACGCATTTCGCTAAAAGCCTCCTCTTAGTTGTCTGCAAAATACACCCGAAAGCGAAGGGATCATACGGGATTCAGACGATTTTGGCAAGATCTTATTCCTCCACGGTGATACGTGAGAGGATATCCGGGAAAATCGCCGTATCCCGGGCTTCGTCGAAGCTTACGCATTGTTCTTCCGGGCGCTCGAAGTTTTCACATACCACGGAGTGCACCGTGAATTCCAACACGAGGATTTGCCCGCCGATTGGGGTGGTATACGTGTAGACCGAGTACCGATTCCCCGCCGCGCCTTCCTGCTCGCTCGATTCGCAGAAAGAGAGCTTTGACGTTCCGAACGTTAGATTCGTCTTCATCTCCGGTGCACGACCCGCGGTCCACTCGTTTTCGGAAAATACGCAGTCGCGCATGCGCTGGTCCTGAGGGTCGACCACGAAGATGCGCATCGATCGTCCTGGCACGGAACGCTCACCCGGCTTCTCGACCGCCGTCCCCATGTCCACGTTCATCACCTGCCCATCGCTATTCGTATTGGTCATCACGAATGATCCGGGGAATAACATATGGACAATCGCCTCGCCAACGGAAATATTCGCGGTATTCCATGAAGCTGGAACCCGACCCGTTTCTTCGCCAGACGTCGATGTGGACCCCGTTCCAGGAGAAGGTATCGCGGGCCTTGAAATCGGTTTCGTGCAGCCCGCGCCAAAGAGAGCTCCGAGAACGAGAAATGTGAGTATTCGCTTCATATAAAAAGAGTGTACGGCGATTCGGGATTAGAGACAAGGATACGCAAACTCATGACACGTGCCCTTCATTCATACCGCCCCACTTCCATTCTCGCCCTTTATTTTCTTCGATCTTTCTTACGATTTCGGCTTCAAGATCGATTCCAAAAATACCGGCGAGATGAAGAATGCGCTGAACGACATCTCCGAGCTCTTCGCGGAACCCGTCCTCCCCGTCCATGTTCTTATGGCGATAGGCCTCATAGGCTTCGGAAACCTCCGAGTGGATAAGGGCGATTTTCTCACCGACATTTACTTCTTCCGGCTTTGTGCCGAATCCTTTTTCTTTTGCGACTTCCATCACAAGAGTTTGAATCTTAGAGAGCGTATGGGACATAGATCTATCCAGTGTAGATAGGTTGAGAGAAAAGAAAAAGACCCGTTACTACGGATCTTTTTCTTTAAGACTTTGGAACTATTTCTTCGACCAGTTCTCAAAAGCCTTCAAGACCTCCAATGGAACGGCGAAAACGACGGTATTGGATTGATCCGATGAGATATCGTTGATGGAGTTGAGCGTACGGAGATGAAGCGCGCCGGATGAAGAAGCTAGGATATCCGCGGCTTTTCTGAGGTTCTCGGCGGCAACGACTTCTCCCTCGGAATTGATGATCACCGCACGACGTTCGCGCTCGGCTTCGGCCTGCTTACCGATCGTTCGCTTCATATCTTCTGGAAGCGTAATGTCTTTCAATTCTACGTTCGACACGTCGAGACCCCAGGCGATCGCGTCCTGTTCGATGATTTCACGGATGCGAAGGGATGCCTGGTCGCGCTGGGAAAGGAGTTCATCCAAGGCGAGCTGACCGACCACGTTTCGCATGGTCGTCTGCGCGAGCTGGTTCACGGCGTACCAAACGTTTTCCACTTCGAGCACAGCCTTGCCCGCATCTACGATGCGATAGTAGATGACCGCGTTAATGCGGCAGCTCACGTTGTCGCGCGTAATCGCTTCCTGATCCGGTACATCCGTGGCTTTGATGCGAACGTCTACTTTTCGCATGGATTGGATCACCGGGAACACAAGTCGCCACCCTGGCTCAACGAGCTTGGTATAGCGACCGAAGGTAAACTTCACGCCACGCTCATATTGGTTCACCTGACGGATGGACGCAATAAGGAGCACGATCGCGAACGGAAGGAGAGAAAAAAAGATTTCCATATAGGAGGAGCGTAGGATCTTTCTGAGAGGAAGTCAATGAGATGCGGCTAAAAAAATAAGCGACCCCCGAACCCGAATAACGATCGGGCCCAGGGGTCAACGGGGACGAGTACCAGGAGCAGAGCCCATGAGGAGAATCTTCTTGATCACGAAATCCCCATGACCAAGCTTCGCGATGATCGCCGTACGAGCTTGCTGATAGAGATCTCCCTTTGGGGACAAGAGAACCGTATACGAAAAATCTCGACGAGCGCGCGAAGCGTCTTTGACGGATCGGTCTGATCCCTCTACGAGATATGGATCCGTCTGATCATTCGGCATCGGCAAAGGAACCTTTGGTATTTTCCGTACTTCCTGCATAAGCCAACCCTTTCAAAAGAACGGCGATAACAACCAACCGTTACCCCTATAGCAAACGCCTTTTAGCAAAAAACGTCAACTTTTCGATCTACGAAAACGCCGTGGACCATCCTTATTTGGACAATCCACGGCTCTTGAGACGAACCTCCTTCGTTACGGCGTCGGAGAAAAAAAGACACCGGGCCACTTCTTCCCTCCTTGTTGCGTTTGATACTGTTTCACTTCCAGATATTCGATTTCCGTTCCTTTCTCTCGCGCGAGATGAGCGACGTATTGCGCGACGTTTGGAAGTTCAACTGTGGGTTTGAAGTCTACCCATCCTTCGTTGTACGTATTCTTTCCCTTTACCCGTACAACGACGAAGTAACGACCTTCCAGATGATGCGTGCATTGTTTGGGCCTATTAAGCTTTCCAGTGAAACGGTCCCCGTTCGTGAAATCAATACGAAGCTCTGTCCCTTTTCCTGCGAGGATATGCATGAACTTCCGCAAGGCTTCCGTGATCCATAGCTCACCTCCGTGGAGCGGACGAGGTCGCTTTGACGAAGAACTGCGATCATCCCATACGCTTCCATCATCCCAGTACACGAGGCGATACACCTCCTCCCGTTGAGGATACGAACCTGTCATGCGCTTGATGAAACGCGTTCCCATGCAGGACTTGATCGCCGGAACGCCTTCGAAATCCGTCACGACGAATCGTTTTCCAAAACGGAACACCGGATCATCCTGCAAGTCATGTGGAAACGTGTAGTCGCCAACAAGCTGTTCATTTCCAATGGCTAAAAACCAGGGAGTGAGTACGCCGCAATTCACTTGGCGACGAAACCCCTCCAATGTCGGGAGCTTCTCTTGAAGGTCACGCGTTCCCCAATAAGCTTCATACGCCGCGCATGCCTGTTCGATCGTATCCCATTCCGTAAACATCGTTCCGGCCCAGCCGTCGAACATCTCGATCACGAAACCCCATCGCCCGTCCGGAGGATTCCTGATTTCAAGAACCTGGATGTACCCGCTTCCGCCACCGGCATACTTATGCTGAACGATGTCGTATCGCGAATACCCATGCCCCCTTCCTTCCAAGTCCCGAATGCGACCGGTTAATGTCCTTTCGATGCTCCGAACGTGGGTGGCGAAAAAATCGCGCACCTTTTCCACGTCCTCGGGAGCGCACGTAAATCGAACCATTTTCCCATCGGCGGTGATGACTTCACCGTCTCGATAACACGAAAAACGACGAACTTCATCCATGATCCTGGCCCTTTCGGTGTCTTTTCTTTTATAGGGTGCGAATGAAGCCAAGTCTTCACCCAGCATTCACGCACGTGAAATTACAACAGATCATCTAAAAAAACAAACCCGCCATATCTCCTGATACGGCGGGAGGCAGCGATCTGCCTAAGTAGACGACACACGTGCTCACTTCACCTCTGCCTTCGTCAGCAGCCCTGGCGGAATCGCTTCACACGGAACATGTGCAAAGCCTGGACCACCGTCAGGAGAACCTGACCAAATATACGCGAAGCAGAGATGCGGACTTGTTCGCGTATCCTCAATGTACTGAATGACGCTTACGACTTCATTCGCTTTAGTTTGAAGGAGTGCCTGTCGAGACGCTTGCTCATTTTGTCCTTCTTGAACGACTCTTAACCTCTCTTTTTCTTCCCACTTTTCCCGCGCCTCTCTATCAACCGGAACCTGAGACGGAGGAAGAAAGCCGAACAACGAGATACCTACCGCCGTGACACCTAACGCTGCAAAAAAACGTTTCATGGACCACCTTCTTTTTTGACTTTGCACGCGAATCAACTTGCTCATCGCGATGCCATCAGCTTTACATAAAGCATACGATGCGTCAAGTCTAACTTACATAAAATCCATACGGATTTCTTTTCGAACCTTCTATCCAGATCTCCTTCGTTCTTTTCTTCATTTGATTCAGACCATACGCTGCTATATGCTTACACAAGCGTATGCTTGTTACTATTTTCCCGGCAGAAAAAGAAAATCTGTTGCGCACGAGCCGTGGGTATATCAGTATAAGTCTAAGTAATAATACATCGGCTTCAACTGCTCGATTACGCGAGATTATAGAATGGACCCGTAACCATGTATCAAGTTTCGACATCGTCATCGGAGACTACTTTCATCGTCATAATATCGAAGATCAACAGGACGTAACCGAACAACGCGCTTTAGATATCGCAGTAGAGGAAGGAAAACTTCGCATTCGTCGCATTCGCAAGCTTCTTGATTCCCTCGATCTTTCCCATGTTAAAATTTTATCAGCCGCCGAATTATGTCGAGAGTCACCGTTTCGAGAACGCGTTGATGCATTTGAAAAGCTATGGGAGACTGACCTCATTTTTCAACGTTTCATCGAGGAAGGTGTCAATGCATTCCTTGAACGAAAATCAGTAACGCACTTGCATACCGCAAGCGCTCGTCGCCACTCTAAGTTTTATCAAATTGAAGAACTCGCGCTTTTTGAATTGCTCGTGATAGAGGGGTACGGCGTAAATATCTATCCGGGAGCACACTTGCCTGTCATGAAAGAAATTACATCAGGATGCCTTCGGGAAGGCTCGCCTTCACTTGCAGAAATGATATTAGTCGAATTGAGAATCGGAAAAGGCTTGTAGAGAAAATAATCTCTACATACAGCAAAACTCCCCGCGATTGCGAGGAGTTTTGCATGGTGCCCCGGGTTGGAATCGAACCAACATCTGACGGCTTAGAAGTCCGCTATTCTATCCGTTGAACTACCGGGGCATGGGCTACGAACGCGTAGACGTCGTAACGGAGGCTAGCGTATCTCGAATCGCTCAACCAAGCAACCCTCGCCGCGTTATGCGGCCTTCGCTACTACCGGTGTCGACGGTTGCTTTAAAACAGCAATCCATCCTTTAAGGTATCTCATCTCTTCCATGAGCGCTCGATCGGAGATGTTTAACACTTTGATCTTCTCCCAATTCAACAGAATGAAGAGAAGCTTAAATGCCGCAAGCGCAACGATCACGCCGAGTGCGACGAGAACGGATTCTTTGGTTCCAAACTCCGGAAGGCCGGAAAAAAATCCGAAAGCGGACTGTGGGATGAGCTTCGTCAAATCCATGCTCGCATTTCCAAACGCCGCGCCTTGCAGGTTCGCTCGTGTAACGGTCTCGTTATAGAGACGCATGAAGTCCGAAATCAAACTAAATGACCACGCCACGGTAAAAGCGACGCCACCGGAAAGCAGGAGAAGCCGAAGCGTGCTCCACGGATGCCAGGAAAGGAATCCCTTCGTTTCTTCAAGGAGAACTTTTTCGCGCTCACGACGCTGCAACTCATACGTAAGCAATTCGATCGCGCGTTCCGGCACGCGCTCAACGTAGTCGGCGATCACGATCAACCCGGTTGGGATGAGCGTGTCTTTGGATGCAGGTTCGGGTTTTTTAATGGTGGAAATTTTAGGCATAAGATCGTACGGTTGATTGGGAATTCATGTACTAGTCAATCATTTATTCATCATCCTTCTTTCCCTCTCTCCTCACATCATGAAACGCCTCATGCACCTGACGCAATTGCTGGTTGGTGATATGCGTATAAATCTGCGTGGTCGTGATGCTGCTATGGCCGAGCATAGATTGCACCGAGCGGATGTCCGCGCCATTCATGAGAAGATCCGTTGCAAACGAGTGCCGAAGCGTATGCGGTGTGACGTGCTTTGGAATCCCGGAGAAAACGGCGTAGCGATGCACGAGACGCTCGATGGATCGCGGTGTGATCGGGCCGATCACATCCGCGCCGGAAGCTGCGCGATCATGCCGCAAAAAGAGGAATGGGCGCTCGTCTTCGCGCATATCGAGATACGCTTTGAGCGAATGCTTTGCTTGATGCGAAATGAAAACGACGCGCGTCTTATCGCCTTTTCCGCGGACCGTGAATTCATCGCGATCGAGGTTGATATGTTCTTTTCGCAAGTTCGCAAGCTCGGATACGCGAAGACCCGTTGAGAAAAAAAGTTCGAGGATAGCGCGATCACGAACTTTAATGATCTTCGGCGCGTCCGTCCGGTCCGGCGCATCCAAAAGACGCGAGAGATCCGGCGCATCAAGAAAGGCCACGTCGCGAGAACCTTGCTTTGCGAGTTCGATCTTTTCCGCCGGAAGCGTTTGCACGTCATTGCGGGCGAGGTATTTCAAAAAGGAACGAAGGGCGATGAGATGATAATTCTGCGTATTCTTCTTTAGCGTGCCGTTCCCTCGACCGTCTTCGAGTCTATTGAGATAAAGCCGGTACTGACGAATGATCTCGCTCGAAATCGCATCCGCTGCCGGATCTTTTGCCCATTCGATAAATCGCTGAAGGTAAAACTCGTAGTTCCGAATCGTCATTTGCGATCGGCCTTTTTCGATTTCCAAATACTCCAGGTATTGGCGAAGATATGAGGAGAGCGTTTTGGACATAGGATGAGTATATCACTAGCGTCGCAAAACAATAATTTCTTTACCACCCATCACCTCTATTGACCCTATATCAGGTACGACGTAGGCTATTTCCGTACCTTTTCACCCCACCTTAGGAGGAACCATGAGCGATTCCATTCCGATTCGAAGTCCGCAAAAATGCCCAATCTGCAATGGCAAGAAAATGATCAAGGCGGCATTCTGTGAACGTTGCACGAAGTTCGATCAAGCGAAAAAGCATCACCGACGAACGATTCAAGGTGTCATCAGTATCTTCAGTGAGGCTTTTCAGCAGATGTTCATGCAGACGTACGACAAAACGAAGACGCCGCAAGAGACCGCATCTTGCCTTGACGGCGTTCGCGCGAATCTAGAGAAAAGGACCGACAGTCACGACAACAGAAATCGTCTCACGCGAATCTCCAGAGCATGGTACGTCTTTGAGCAAATGAGTCCCTCGATCAACCATCCGCAAGACGATCCGCCATCGGCTGCATAAAAGGAGTTGCCATGTCGAGCGCAAAAAGCATTCCACCGCAGCGATCGCCCTTGCGTAATACCAAGCCAAAGAACGCAGCGACCACTGTCACTGCGTACCGACGTTGCGACATCTGCAAGTCAACGCTCTGGAAAGAAACCTGTCGACGATGTCGGGACTTCCACTGTTTCAGGAACGCACAACGGCCGAAGTTCATCTTCATCATCACACAACTCTTTCCGGCATCGAGACGAAAAAGGCTCTTGCGGAAATACGCATCGATCAAACGCTTCGATGACGCGATGTTCTTCTTCCTTACCCTCTTCTCGCATCTTCAAGCACACCAAGACCTCCATACTCACATCTCCATCCTCATCGAACTCTTCGAGGATCGACGTAATGTGCCGTACGCGAAGCTCAAGGAATTCTTCCCTTAGCAAGTCTCTTGCCAATCGTCGGCAGGAGGCTTGTTTGTTTTATAAACTGACGGTCTAGGGCTTACGGCCAAATGCCTTTGCCGTCGACCATAGACCGTCAGCCATTCCCCTCTCTACAAAGCGAAAAAAATCAGTTTTTCCACAGGAATATTTCAAAACGTGGTACCATGAAAGCCTATGAAAAACATCACACCCCTCATTGCAGCGTTTACCATCGCTTCAATGATCATCTCGCCAAGTATCGCCTTCGCGCAAAACTCGGATGGAAACAAGGAAGGACGTGCGATGAAACCAAAAAAGATTTCCATGAGTCTCGTCGATCGCGTATGCAATAGTTCCGCTACCGGAACGATTGCCATCCCTGTGATCAAGCAAGCTCGTACGGATATCGATCTCGCGGAACGTCTCGCAAAGAAAGATGTCGACTGGACGCATAACGCACGCGTCAAAAATCTGGACGCATCCGAAAAATATGCGAAGCGTCTTGGAGACAACGACGGAAAGACCATGAAGCTTCGTGGGAAATCCCTCATGAAACGCACGTTGACGGATGCGGAAAAGGCCGCCTTCGCCGCGTACCAAACTTCAATCGAAGCTGCGACCAAAACCCGCAATGACGCAATCAAAGCCGCATTCGAAGCTGAGAAGGCTGCAACCGTAAGCGCGACGAATGCACGAAAGACTGCGGTTGATGCCGCGCTTGCAAAACGCAAAGCCGCCATCGATGCCGCGATCGCAACATTAAAGACAAGCTGCAATGGAACGGATGCGGAAAAGCTCGCTGCGGAAAAAGTCTTTAAGACCGCTGTGAATACCGCCCGCACCGAATACAAAGCCGCGGTAAAAGCCGCGACAACGACATTCCTTGAAGCCACAAAGCCGGCCCGTGAAACACGCCTCGCTGCCGTAAAGACGGCAAAGGAAGCCTTCCAGGCTTCCGCCAAGACCGCGCGTGAAACCCTTCTCGCCGCTCTCAAGGCTGCAAAGGAAGCCGCTGCGCAGTAATCGAAAAGCATCGGAATGGAAAAGCAGTCCGCAGGGACTGCTTTTTGGTAGGCTGTGGGCGGGAATAGACCCTATTTCGCCCACCAACGTCCCTTGACCGATCCCGCGAATCCTGGTATTTTCCTCGCATCATTCACAAAACCTACGTCACGTTCGGCCCTAGCTAGACGCGACGCTTACCCGGGACCTACCTGTACTATCCGATTCATATGGATCGAATATCGCAGATAGATTCCGAACAACCCCTGTGTTAGACGCACAAAAGAAGAAGCGCATCATTGAGAAGTACAAGACACACGAAACCGATACCGGTTCTCCTCAGGTCCAGATCGCCATTTTGACGGCGGAAATCAAGGATCTCACGGAACACTTGAAAACGCATAAGAAGGACTTCAGCTCCCGCCGCGGTTTGATCAAAAAGGTCAGCGAGCGCCGCAAGCTCATGAAGTACCTCAAGCGTGAAGACGCCAAGGCCTACGACGATTTGATGGCAAATCTCAAGGTGTAACAAAAACCCCCGCAGTAATGCGGGGTTTTTGTTTGGTTGATTGGTAAATAGGTGATTCGTTGATTAGAAATTACACTTCCCAATCAACCAGTCCATACCCCTGTTAGTAAACACCGGTTGACAAGATAAAGAAAAGATGATATTCTTGCGTATACAAAAGGATAGGAACGTTTTTGATGCTTCGCATCTCTTTCATTGCTTAACCCGTTCCAAAATCCACCATTTATGATGAAACGCCCAGAACAGCGCGTGGTTGTATTGATCGACACGCAGAACATGTATCACTCTGCAAAGCATTTGTACGGAGCCCATCTTAACTTTGCAAAACTCGTTGAAACGATCGTTGCGAACCGATGCCTCATTCGAGCCGTCGCGTATGCCGCCACATCGAAGACCGGTGAAGAAAAAGGCTTTTTAGGAGCGCTCACGGCAAACGGCATTGAAGTGAAATCAAAAGACGTGATTGAATTTGCTAGCGGTGAACGCAAAGCGGATTGGGATGTCGGCATTGCCGTAGACGCGATTAAATTCAGCGAACGCGCAGACGTGGTTTTGATCGTTTCCGGCGACGGAGACTTCATTCCACTCGTGGAATACCTCAAAAACCGAGGCATTATCGTGGAAGTCGCAGCATTTGCCGAATCCACCTCCAAGCTTCTCAAAGAAGCCGTGGATGATTACTTCGATATTTCCGCGCATGCAGATGAACTCTTGATGACCGGTGGAAATCGTCGCGTCGCGCAACAGAACTACGTTACCCCAATTGAAATCCCAGAAGACGTGCTAACGGATCATGACGATTCGGATCTCACGCTCGACGACGTCCCGGAACCGAAGCACGTACGAAAGCCAACGAATCCCACAGCAGGAAGTGGACGACGTTCGGTCCGAATTACGAGCTAAATTCGTAGACGGTAGCGGAAAAACCCTCCAAATCGGAGGGTTTTCGTATGTTCTACTTACCACTTACCACCTCTACGACCCGCTCCTTCCTCATGGACAACAAGGCCTTTTTTTGCTAGAATAGACGCAGTGTTTTGAGGATATCGAAACATCATTTACTCACGCCTCCTCTCCAGACACTGATCTGCTTTCTGAGCGGATTACGTCTGCGGAGGAGCTCACATGTGCGTACGCTCGTACGCATCCAAAAAACATGGAAGCTCAAAAAGAGTACTCCATCGAACTTGCTGGTCGAACGCTCACGATCGGCACCGGCCTCCTCGCCCAACAGGCGAATGCCTCATGTACCGTTCGCTACGGCGACACGGTCGTGCTTTGTGCCGCCACGATGGGCGGTGAACGTGCAGGCATCGACTTCCTTCCGCTCCAAGTGGAATACGAAGAACGCATGTATGCCGCAGGTCGCATCAAAGGATCGCGCTTCATCAAGCGTGAAGGTCGACCAACTGACGAAGCCGTCCTTTCCGGACGCCTCATTGATCGTGCGGTTCGCCCGCTCTTCGATGAAAGCATTCGTCGCGAAATCCAAGTCGTTGCAACCGTGTTGAGCCACGACCAAGAAAATGACGGCGACATCCCAGGACTCATCGGCGCAAGCTGTGCACTCATGATGTCGGATATTCCTTGGAATGGTCCGATTGCCGCCATCCGCATCGGACAGAAAGACGGCAAACTCATCGTGATGCCAACCTACGCGGAAATCGAAGAAGGGACACTCGATCTCGTTGTCGCTGGAACACGCGACAAGACGCTTATGGTTGAAGCCGGTGCAACGGAAGTTCCAGAAAGCGTCATGCTCGAGGCCATGAAGCTCGCGCATGCGAATCTCGATCCTGTCATTGAACTCATCAACAAGGTCGCGAAGGACAATGTCGTTGCGAAGTGGGATCCAACGAGCGCACTCTCCGATGAAGAGAAGACCGAGCGTGCACGCATCGCAGATCTCAGGAAGCGCGCAGAAACGATCGTTCGCGAACTCGCGCCTTCCGTGATGTGGTCACAGTTACTCGTCACGAAAGCCGATCGAAAGAACGCGCAATCAAAACTCAAAGAACAGCTCATCGCAAAACTCGAAGGCGTGAATGCAGATGATAAAAAGAAGATCGGAGAATGGATCAAGGAACTCGTGAACGGTGAAGTCACGCGCGCCATCTTAGAAGAAGGGAAGCGCGTTGACGGACGAGCGATTACGCAAATCCGTCCATTGACGTCGATGATTGGACTCCTTCCACGCACGCATGGAAGCGGTCTTTTCAATCGTGGAGAAACGCAAGTGCTTTCCACGGTCACGCTCGGCGCGCCAAGCATGGAACAGACGATCGATACCATGGAGTATCAGACGAAGCGTCGCTACTTCCACCACTACAACTTCCCTGGCTACTCCGTTGGTGAAGCCAAGCCGAACCGCGGACCAGGGCGTCGCGAAATCGGACACGGCGCACTCGCAGAACGCGCGCTCCTCGCCGTACTTCCGAATAAAGAAACCTTCCCATACACCATTCGCGTGGTTTCTGAAGTCCTTGGATCAAACGGTTCGAGCTCCATGGCCTCCACCTGCGGATCAACGCTCGCGCTCATGGATGCCGGTGTCCCGATTACCGCACCTGTCGCCGGTATTGCGATGGGCATCGCGCTCGATGATGCAACAGGAAAATTCCGCGTGATCACAGACATCCAAGATCTCGAAGATGGAAAAGGCGGCATGGACTTTAAGATCACCGGAACGCGAAATGGCATCACGGCCGTACAGATGGATACGAAGACCCTTGGACTCCCATGGGCCGCGGTCGAGCAAACGATCGCGCAATCTCGCGATGCACGCATGGAAATCCTCCAAGTGATCGAGAAGACGATCCCGGCTCCTCGCCCAGAGTTGAGCAAGTGGGCGCCTCGCATCGAAAGTTTCTTCATCAATCCGGAAAAGATTCGTGAAGTCATCGGTCCAGGAGGAAAGGTTATTAACGAAATTATCGCGGAGACGAAAGTTGAAATCGATATCGAAGATAGCGGTCTTGTGATGGTCACATCCGTGAGTGCGGAGAACATGAAGCGCGCCGTGGATTGGATCAAACAAATCGTCCGTGAAGTCGAAGTTGGGGAAGTTTTTAGCGGCAAAGTGACACGCATCATGGACTTCGGGGCTTTCGTGGAAATCCTTCCAAAGCAAGAAGGTCTCGTGCATATTTCCGAACTCGCGCCGGAACGCGTCCCAACGGTTGGCGACGTCGTGAAGGTCGGAGATACCGTGAACGTCAAAGTCATCGAAATTGATGCGATGGGTCGTGTGAATCTTTCGATGAAGCGCGCACGTCCGGATTATGTAGATAACGGCGAACCGCTTCCATCACGTGAACGCCGCAGTGGAGGAGCTCCGCATCACGGAGGCGGAGGTCGAGATCGTCGCCCACCATTCCGTCGCTAATCGCATTCAATGCGATAAGCCTCAGGCATAAAGAGCTCCAGACATTGGTAGACAAAGAGCTGCAAAGACGATAGAAAGATCCAGAACACTCTGTTCTGGATTCTTTTTTTGCATGACAAACTTGATCACTACCCCATCCAACGGAAGCGCAATCCTCGCCTACGGAAGCTCCTCACGTCCGCACAGCCTGCGGACGCGTATCGCTATCGGCATTGTTGCGTTGATTCTGATCATTGTTGGCATGATCGCCTACATCCGACTTGGGGCACGTATCGAACTTCCAGAGCATCGCATCCTTACCATCGTTGTCGTCCCCCGCTCCATCCAAAACACCTTGAGCGGTGAACTCATCGCAAGCCTCCCACTCACTTGGAGAACGGCGATCGAATCCCGATCTCGAACCCCCGTACTCCTCGGCTGGGCGTATCACCCAGAGGATGGATCCATTCGCGCCTTCGCCTCTCTATTTCGAACCAACTCCGCGGTTGCCTCGGGAGACATCCAGGTTCGAACCAAGGGACTCACTCATCTCCTCACCCAAGGAGAGCTTCGTACGGAACGCGTCCGCATCAACGACTTTTCCAAAACATTCCAACTCGCAAAGAAACATCGTGCGAGCTGGATCGTTGACGCATCCTCATTAAAAACAGCACTTGGCCTCGAAGGCGATCTTCAAAAACCCGATCTCGTATATGGTACATGGGACGGTTCCCGAGGGTCCATTGATCTTCCATCATCGCAAGCAAGCGTTCCGGAACAACGACAAAGCGACATGCTCGTCATCCTCCGCGGAAATGGCGATGAAGCCAATCCGCTCCTACAATCCCTTCAAACACAAGGCATTAATCTTCGAGAGATCGCATCCACACCACAAGCACTCTTCATAAGCCCATCCGGAACCCGCGCCATCTGGACCGAGATCTCGCTTCAAGATACAGGAAAGGTCTATGCCGGATTCGATCAGGCATCCCTTCGATCATTTGCCATTCCAGACCAAACAGAAGCATTGGAGCTCTTCGCCGATGCAAAGACAGCCGCTTCCGGTACCCCGTTTATCATTGAAACGCCCAAGCCAGACGATTCAGCCCAAACGACCCCCATGGCTCAAACCAACTGCCCAGGCACACCTCGGCTCGTGATTTCCGGCAACGCCATGAAAAATACGCTCAATCTCTTTCATGCCCCGGAAACCTGGAAAAAACTCTTCAACTCCCTCCGAATACACGAAACGGACGGCGGCGGTGTTATTTGCGTAAACGAGTAGCCCAGACCAGTATCTTCTTCATAAAGATATCCCCAGTTTTCCACATACCTGTGCATAAATCATTTTTAGCTATATATAGAGCCAGAAAATTATTTCATGCGTAAACCATTGCTTGTTTTCCAAATCTTATCTACAATATATACACGGACTTTAAAGAGGCCACCTGTAAATCAGCACGGCTTCCCTGCCAACCTTCTTGGACATCAAATCGGTGTCACTTGCCCTGCGAGCCCTCTGGCTTGCCCGAAGAGAAGGATTCCCTGGCGCCCGCACCTTCAAACTGCAGAGGGACGGATATTCAGACCTGTTCACTGAATGCCCGATCCATATGTTAACTGGATCCCTGTACTAGTCATACGTTCATCGTTTGACGAGTCAAAAAAATCAAAAAACAAAACGTAAAAGTCCTCGGGTATCCCGCACTTGTGCTTCATGCACATACTGGGCACTACCAGGATCCGGTCAACATAGCAGCACCTTCTTCAAGGCTTCTGCACCCGCTCGGTTGAGCGTTCAGCGTTGAGCGACGCACCATTCCGCTCCGCACCCATACACGTTCCCGACCACCGCAAAAGCCTAGAGGCTTCAACCCATTCATACTCTGAGGGGCACCTGAAGCCTCTTTTCTTTTTAGAAAAATTTGATTTCCAATACCAAACGTTCCAACTTTCAAACATGCGAACCCGTAAACTCACGGATCTGACAACTCACAAAATTGCGCGAGACCCGGGGCAAGGGAATCTTGCCCCTACTTGCTGAAATACCCGCTTCCAGCTATCCTGAACCCACTTCAATCCTAGCCCACCTTTTATGGCCCACTCGCCCGAATTCATCGCACGGATGAAAGAGCAGCTCATCGCCGAGCAACAAAGGCTCGAACAGGAACTTTCTGATATCGGAAGCAAAGACCCTTCATTGAAAAACCATTACGAGGCGGAATACCCGGAATCCGGAGGCAATTCTGACGATGACAACGCTATGGAGGTCACGGAATATAGCGACGAACTTTCCTTAAAGGGCCGCTTAGAAAAGGAATTGCAAGACACCATCAGCGCCATCAAGTCCATTGAAAATGGAAAATACGGCGCATGTAAGTACTGCGGCAAGGACATTCAGGAAAAGCGCCTCGAAGCTCGACCAGCGTCATCTTCCTGCATCGCATGCAAGAAAGCCCTCACCCAAGAAGTTTAGCTTTCCTATATAAAGGATCGGCCGCCACACTGTTGGCGGCCTTTGTGATTCTCGCGGATCGCTACACGAAACACCTCGCGATCACGCAACTTGATCCATCGCAAACCATCGACGTCATTCCAGGATTCATCGACATCCTCCTGCATCGAAACTACGGAGCTATGGCAAACGTCCCGGTTCCGATCTTCATTATTGCCAGCGTCACTATTATCGTCATTGCCGCTTTAAGCCACGCGCTTTGGAAAAGTTTCCGGCAAGAACACCTGGTCCACGCGATGGCGTACACGTGCATTATCAGCGGAGCGCTTAGCAATCTCTATGATCGCTTGCACTACGGATATGTGATCGACTGGCTTCTTCTGCTTGGACGCAGCGTCGTGAATATCGCAGATATCGCCATTACGATCGGTATTGTTATCTATCTTTTTTCACAAGCACGCAAAAAGAAACCTGACATCGTTCTCACACCTCCAGCTCACTCTCCGTAGATTGCGTATTTGGTTATAAACAGGATGATTCAAAAATCCGCTTCATGAGCGGATTTTTTGCCCCCTTGCTTCTATCACCATTCCATGAGACTAACTAGAAAATCACTCATAACCAACTCCGGATGATCTCTGGAGTCTGTTTTGATTTTGTAGATCAACCTATGCTCACAACCATTCGTACCGGATCGCTCATTGGACTTCATGCCGAACTCGTCGAAGTCGAGGCGGATGCACGCTCCGGACTTCCCAAATTCTTCGTCGTCGGACTTCCGGACGCCATGATGCAAGAAGCGCGCGAACGCGTAAAAAGCGCCATGAAACAATCCGGACTTCCGTTTCCGCGAGGCGTGGTTGTGGTAAACCTTGCACCCGCAGACATCCGGAAGTTCGGAACGCTCTATGATCTCCCAGTCGCCGTAGCAATCGCCGCGATCAGCACATCACTTGATGAGACGCGTGTTGCACGCACGCTGCTCGCTGGAGAACTCGCGCTCGATGGCACACTTCGTCCGATCAATGGCGTGCTCAGCCTTGCGGCGCTTGCGCATGAACGCGGATACGAAGCACTGATCATTCCATCCGCAAATACCAAAGAAGCGTCACTCATTCCGGATATTCGAATCTATGGCGCAGATACGCTCGTGGATGCGGTTGCGCATCTCCAAGGCATTCGAGATCTCCCGGAATCACCGCAACGCATTATCAGTGGAGAAATTCTCCCAACGTATGCGCATGACTTTTCCGAGATCCGCGGACAAGAGCAGGCCAAGCGCGCGCTCGAAATCGCGGCAGCAGGCGGACACAACATCCTCATGCAAGGACCGCCAGGAAGTGGGAAGACATTACTCGCTCATTGTTTTGCTTCTATTCTTCCGCCACTCGATCCTTCCGAAATCCTGGAGGTGACGCGCGTATGGAGCGCGGCCGGGCTCCTTGATGCCGCAGAAGGCGCAATGACCGTTCGACCGTTCCGTTCCCCGCATCACACGGCAAGCGGATCGTCGCTCGTCGGCGGAGGCGTGATCCCAAAACCCGGAGAAATTTCGCTCGCACATCGTGGCGTACTCTTCTTGGATGAATTTCCAGAATTCCCGCGAACCGTTCTTGAAACACTTCGGCAACCCCTGGAAGACGGATGTATTTCAATTTCACGCGTACAACAATCCGTTTCATTTCCCGCGCGATTTACGATGGTTGCGGCGATGAATCCTTGCCCATGCGGATATGCCACGGATAAAGACCGTGCATGCTCATGCACGCCGATACTCATTTCCTCGTATCGAAAACGCATCAGCGGACCGCTGCTCGATCGCATCGACCTCTTAATCGACGTCCCAAAAGTTCCGGTCGATCAACTCATGACACTCGTTCCTGGAGAACCATCGTCTACGATTCGGGAGCGCGTGGCTCAGGCGCGATCTATTCAATTGCAGCGCGAGAAGCAAACCGGCGTACGTACGAATGCCGAGCTCTCATCATCCGCCATACGATCCTTTGCGAAAATCACCGATGAAGCCAAAAAACTTCTCGAGCATGCCGTGACCATGTATCAACTCTCCGCACGATCTTATTTCCGTATCTTAAAGGTCGCGCGCACGATCGCGGATCTCGCAAATACCGAGCGCGTGGAGCTCTCCCACATCGCCGAAGCGCTGCAGTATCGGCAAATACATGAGTAGGCGAAACGCCGTTTTCCGATAAAAAATCGGCCAACTTCACTTAACACATCTAAACCATAAAAATTGCTAAAATAAGCTGATTTTTATGGGTTATTCATTGACAAAAAGGGCTTTCGCTGCTACCCTGACGTCTCAACCGAGGATCTCTCTAGCGAGACCCTTGAAGCAAGGACGCACGAGGAGAGCGACCTTCTTCCCAAACATACGACACACCGATCCCCATCCGTCTTCAGCCGCGCGCGCCTCTGGCTTTTTCGAACGCTCGCCCGAACTGTAAACACGATGTCACCGGCCATAGCGCGGACAGCGTCTTTTGTCGGACGCGGCTTTGCATACATTTTCATCCTCCCGACGTATCGCCTCGTGACCGTGTTCCGCTTACGATATGCCCGCGTGAGCACCCCTGTTCGCGGATGGCTTTTAACCATCTTCACGCATCGATACCTCCCGCACGCCATCATCGTCACCATGTCGATCCTAACGATCGGGACGAATGTCTTTGCCGGACAAACCAGTCCACAGGATGCCGGACAAACCAGTCTCTTATATGAGATGGTTGCTGGAAACGATACGCGAACGACCGAAGAAGATGCCGGCGCTAATCTCCTCGTCCAGGATTCCCGATATACGAACGACTCGATCATCGCTGCTCCGGATATCGATTTTGATTACGAAACGAGTGCCGAACTTCCAATCACCTCTCCATCCGTTCCAGGAACGCTCGTAGCCAATCTCGTGCCCCATGAACCAAATCAACCAGATGGCCCGGCCCAAGAGCGCACGGAAACCGTGAACTACGTGGTTCAAAACGGGGATACGCTTAGCACCATTGCTCAGCAATTCGGCGTGAACATCGGAACCCTCCTTTGGTCCAATGGACGAACCGCGACGCAATACATCCGACCCGGGGACACACTTCGTATTCCACCCGTATCCGGCGTCCTCGTGACGGTGAAAAAAGGAGAAACGATCTCTTCCCTCGCAAAAAAATACGACTCTGAACTTGAAGAAATCATTCGCATGAACCGACTCGATCCGGAAAAGAGCGTTGCCGTGGGAACGGAATTAATCCTCCCTGGTGGCACGCCTCCAGCAGAAACCGTTGCAACACGCGTTACGACACCTCTTGCGAAAGGCGTAACACGATCACAGAATACACTTGAGGCAAATGCCGCAAAAGCAGCTCGATTCGGCAAACCGGAAGATGCAGATGCAAGCTCGGTTCCTGCAACAAAACTCCTCTGGCCAACGAGCGGACACGTGATCACGCAGTATTATGGATGGAAGCACACCGGTCTCGATATTGACGGCGACTACGACTCCCCGCTCTATGCCTCCCATGACGGCGTAGTCTCAACCGCGGGCTGGAACAGCGGAGGATATGGATTGCAAATCGTCCTTGATGGCGACGGGACACGAACGCGCTACGCTCACGCTTCAAAAATATTCGTCAAAGCCGGAGATACTGTGAAGCGCGGACAAACAATCGCCATGATGGGCACAACAGGACGCTCTACCGGTACCCACCTTCACTACGAGGTCTACATCAACGGCAAGCGAGTCAATCCGCTATCTTACATTCGATAGTATTCAACGCATATCAAGCACCCCGGAACGTCTGTCGTCCCGGGGTGTTTTCTTTTATGACTTCCATTGACGTTCCTGCTAATTCCCGGTACGCTCCGATCCACAGTATGCAAGCCCCAACGATCGAAAAACTCTCAGGTTCCAAGGTTAAACTCGTCTTTACCGTCTCCCCGGAAGAAGCGGATCCGTACGTCCAAGAGGCCGTTGCGGAAATAAGTCTTGGCAAAGCCATCCCTGGCTTCCGCCCAGGCAAAGCGCCGTACGCTGAAGTCGCCAAAGCCTTTGGTGAAATGCGTATTTGGGAAGCCGCGCTTGAGCGCATCGTACGTGCACGATACATGCACGCCATTCTTGAAAACGATCTTGATACCGTCGGATCCCCGGAAGTACAGGTCGATAAACTCACGCCAAAACAACCCATTCAATTTACGGTCATCGCTCCAATCGCTCCAACCGTAGAAAAGTTGGCGGATTATAAAAAGGAACGGGCGACATTTTCCCCACGGGCCGTTGAAGAGGCGGATGTTGAAAAAGCCCTGAAAGAACTGCGCATGATGCAGCGCAAAGAAGTTGCAAAAACCGAACCCGCGACGCTCGAAGACATTGTCATCATCGACCTCGACATGACCAAAGACCATGTCGCACTCGAAGACGGGGCCGCGCGTGATTACAAGATCTACCTCAACGAGCCGCACTACATCCCTGGCTTCACGGATCAGCTCGTTGGCATGAAAACCGGAGACGAAAAAACATTCTCGCTCCCGTTCCCGACCGAACACTTCCAGAAACACCTCGCCGGCCAGAACGTGGACTTCAACGTAAAAGCCAAAAACGTTCTTGGGCTCGAATTACCTGAATTGAATGAGGATTTTGCCAAGAGCCTGGGACAGAAGGATATCGACCAACTCAAAGACGTGATTCGAAAAAACCTCACGCTCGAAGAAGAAGGTCGTGCCGCGGAAAAGGCGGAGATTGAGCTTCTCGAAAAACTCGTTGACGAATCCTCTTTCAGCGATGCGCCGGAGCTTCTGGTGAACGATGAAATTCGAAAGATGATGGCGGAATTGGAACGGACCGTGGAAGAGCGCCACATGAAGATGGATGACTACCTCGCCTCGATCAAGAAGACCCGCGACGAACTCCGACTCGAATTCGTGCCGCAAGCGATCCGACGCATCCGTGCCGCAACGCTCGTAAAGAGCATTGCGAAGATCGAAAACATCACGATCCTGGACCAGGAAGTCGATGCGGAAATCGATCGTATCCTTGCCGGCATCCGCCCAGACGATACGGCGACTCGTGAACGCGTCTCTTCACCGGAGTACCGCGAGTACGTTGCCATTATGATGCGCAATCGCAAGACCTTGGATTTGCTCCATAAGCACGGCATCAAAGGCTATCCGGAACACGATCATGATGAAGAGTGCCACGACGAAAATTGCACACACGACCACGAATAAACATCGCATCCGTCATAGAAAAACCCTGATTTCATATCAGGGTTTTTCATTAGACATATAAAAGCAAAAGCGGACTCCACGTGGAATCCGCCTGCGATAAGAAATCTTCTGCGGCAGAACTAACACGCCGCACCAAGATAGAACAAAGAGCAAAGAACAAGCTTCGTCGGAAGAGCAGGATCCACTCCCGGGGAAACCGTTCCGAGTCCGATGGATTGGAAGTTCGGAAAGATCCGCGCATTGAGTCGCTGAGTCGCAGCAAGAAACGCTCGCTCTTCCAGTTGATCGAACACTCGAGCGATACGCAAAAGATCATCTACGGTCGGTCCAGGATAGCTTCTTAGCAACTCCAGAAAAAGAACTGTTTCTGTTTTATACGCCATCATGACGCACACTCCTTTCACGAAGACTGCGGTTACGTTTTACTCGCTTTTT
>JAHBAS020000030.1 GCA_018499965.2 Candidatus Uhrbacteria bacterium | reverse complement strand
TAACCCCCTCTTTTCAAAATCCCCGCTTTCGGGTAGGATACCGGCACGTCAGAAACGGCACCTTCAATTCATCGGGGCGTAGCTCAGTTGGCTAGAGCGCCTGCTTTGGGAGCAGGAAGTCGCACGTTCAAGTCGTGTCGCCCCGACCATAAGAAGAGCACGCGGGAAACCGCGTGCTCACTATGCGGGTATCGTATAGTGGTTATTATGCAACCCTTCCAAGGTCGAGAGGCGGGTTCGATTCCCGCTACCCGCTCCAAACAAAAACACTCCTTTTATCGGGAGTGTTTTTGTTTATAAGAAGGACTCACTCCCCCTTCTCCGCATCCATCATCAACTCGTAGAGCTTCCTTGCAGTATTGCAGTTTCGAATCGTCATTTGTCGATAAAGCTCAGTCCCCATGAGCGCCCTGATCAATCGGGTCTTTGAAATCTTCTCGCGATCGATCCGCCAAACGATCGCCCCGGGAACATACTTCGCGTCCTCGATTTCTTTGTTGAACGGAAGCTGTTTAAAGGTCGTCACTCGATCAACATCCTTCCAGAGAAACATCACATCGCATTTCATATCTCCGCCATTCACCCACGAAGAAGGAAGCGCCTTTACGATCTTTTTCATCTCGCGAATGTCACGCAAGAGGACGTTCACGTGCATGCCGAAGTCCTTCTTGATCGCGGCCTCTATCCGTTTCGTCAGCGTCATACGATCCCCCGAATCCGTACGAAAGATCACGTTACCGGAAGCGATATACGTCTTCACGTCTTCAAAACCAAGACGCTCAAACGTCCGTTTGAGTTTAACCATTTCAACCTTCGCTTTCCCTCCAACGTTAATTCCCCGTAAGAGCGCAACGTAGATCATGGTTTTATCTTAACAACGTTTTTATATTTCGTCACATGATATACCTTCAAAAAAGGACAAGAGCGCGTTCACAAGATGAACGCGCTCTCTTCGTAGGAAGATGATTTTTAGGAACCCGATCGTTTGCGTGGCGGAGGCGCGATCGGAGGTGCAGCTCGCATGCTTCCAGACTGAGGAGAAACCAGCGGCTTTGGCGGACGCATCAAACCCGAGCTTGATGACAGGCGTTCCCGCGGAGGCGTACTTGATTCCACGTACGGAATCGTCGGCATCGGCTGCGGCGGAGGAGCGGAAGAAATCACCGATGGGGCCATGGGCGGAATACTGCTCCGAAGCGCCGCGAGCATAGCACCGGATTCGTGATCCAACTGCCGACGCTCTTCGACGATCGCTTTCCAATCCACGTAGAGAAGAGGAAGATTACATCTCATGAGTGCCGAAATAGCCGCATCATATAACGCTTCATCCCTCCCGTGCTTCAATGGATGCACCATCTGCTTCGCCTGAATGAGAAGATCGTGGGCAAGAATCGGATGCCCATCCGAAAGACACATCTCTTTGATGAGAAGGCCAGGATTCCGAATCGTAACGGAGATGACAGCAATGCCGCTATCCGTATGCCCAGAAGCCACAACGAAATACTGGTCAACATAGGTCGAAGCAACGCCGATGACACCTTTGTCTTCTCGTAAGAGACAGACGATTTGCGTAGACTCGCTTCCTTTTCTTGCAGCAACGTGGTCGATGTGAATACTCGGGGGCTTGAATGCTCGTGCTTCAGAAAGATCCCCTACCATATTTTTCATGGAATACTCCCTTCTTTCTTCTTGGAGAGACAATGCAAACGTACAGATTATTCCCTGGAAGGTTCAGAATGCTATCTTAGACCCAAGCCCCTAAAAAGAAAAGGCCTGTAAACAGAAACGCGCCGACCTCGTAATTAGTCGACGCGTCACACAGAAACGGTTACAGAACTTAGGCGGAACGCGAAATCGAGCGAAGACGCGACTTGATTCCAAAGCGAATTACCACCCCCTGCTCCTCAAGGCATCGTAAATCCTGCCCAATGATCGTCGCTATGAGATCAATCCAGAATCCGATCTCTTCTTCCGCGAGAAGATAGAGATACCATTGGACAATGACATTCACCGTTGATATTCGAGGCGGAGTTCCTCGAATGAGTTGGATTTGCGTCATGAGTCGATTCGTTTGAGGATCATGAACTTCTCGTATCTCGATCACGTCATT
This sequence comes from Candidatus Uhrbacteria bacterium, assembly GCA_018499965.2. GTDB lineage: Bacteria > Patescibacteriota > Patescibacteriia > 2-12-FULL-60-25 > 2-12-FULL-60-25 > 2-12-FULL-60-25. Next base: position 12,490 of record JAHBAS020000030.1, on the reverse strand, counting down.
CATCGTAAACCCCAAACGCGGACCCGTGGCGCCCCCGATGACAAATCGAGCAACCGTATCGTCAAGATGGATCAGGCTTATTTGGCATTGCGCAATTCCACCAATAACGGACATTGCAGATTCAACCTCTTCCGGAAGCATCGGCTCATTCTGCTTCGTGCATCGAATGACAAACCCAAGTGCATCCGCTGTTGCACTCCCTCTCCAAAGGATCGCCATCGCAATCCCGTCACGCCAGAAAAGCAATCTTCCTGAACGCGCATGAATCTCTCCAACATCTCCTTTTTGAAGCTCTGTCTTCGTTCCTCGAAAGAACAATTCGTATTGCACGCACCCTCCTTCTATCTGTTCATGGTCACATGCAAGAGCCAGGTTAAAGAAAAAATCAAAAAAAGAAAAGACCCCACGAAAACACGAGGCCTTTCCCTCTATCTTCCTTACTCCCCTGCTTATACCTCTCCTTCCGTCAAAAATCCGCCAGCCTGGATATTCCAGAGTTTTTGATATAGGCCGCCTCGCTTGAGCAGCTCATCATGCGTACCCTGGTCAACGATCTTGCCGCCATCAAGCACCAGGATGCGATCCATAGCCATGATCGTGGAAAGTCGGTGAGCAATCGCGATCGTCGTTCTCCCTTTCATGAGCACTTGAAGAGCGTCTTGGATCAAAAATTCGGATTCCGAATCGAGCGAAGACGTCGCTTCGTCCAACACGAGGATCGGCGCATCTTTTAAGATCGCCCGGGCGATCGCTACGCGCTGACGCTCGCCGCCAGAAAGTTTGATTCCGCGTTCGCCGACATACGTGTCGTACCCTTCCGGGAGATTCACGATGAACTCATGGCAGTGCGCAAGTTTTGCCGCATGTTCCACTTCCTCCTGTGTGGCATCCAAACGCGCATACTGGATATTCTCCCGAATCGTCCGATGGAAGAGGATCGGGTCCTGCGACACGAATGCGATCTGCGCACGAAGCGACTCCTGTGTGACGCGCCGGATGTCCTGACCGTCGATCAGAATATGCCCGCTATCCGCATCATAGAACCGAAGAAGCAATTTCACGAACGTTGATTTACCTGCGCCGGACGGACCAATGAACGCCACGCGCTCGCCGGATGCGATACGGAGCGAAAGCCTGTCGATCGTCTTACGCGTCTTATGGTAGTTGAACGTCACTTCCTGGAAATCGATCGTGCCTTTTTTCACGACAATAGACTTGGCGCGCGGAATATCACGAACGTCCGGCATTTGTTCAACGATCTCGACCAACTCTTTGGCATCCGCGACCGACTCGAAGATGCGGCGCATGATGTTTCCGATGCCACGAAGCTGATCAAAAACCGAAATGAGGTATGCCTGAATGAGCACGAAATCGCCGACCGTAAGAATCCCCCGCTGCCAAAGTTTTACGGCGGTAAAAACGATCCCGATTTCCACCAACAACATCACGAACGCCTGGACGGCCGCGCTCGTTTCATATAGGTTCCATGATTTCTTTTGCGCAAAGAGCAATTCGCCACGGATCACATGGAAGCGATCTTCCTCGAAGCGCTGTCGTGCGAACGCTTTTACGTTCACGATGTTCGCAAACGCATCTGTAAGGGACCCCGAGACTGCGGAATCCTTTTCGGAACGTGCCACATCGAACTTCAATCTCCACCGCGCGAAGGCGATATTCCCAACGAGGATCACCATGACGCTCGCAAAAAATCCCGCGCTCAACCGCCAATCCCGCATGAAAAGGACGACAACGGCACCGATCGTGGTAATCGCCAATGGCAAGATATTGAACAGGAATGAATCCGTAAGGCGTTCGAATGCATCCGAAAATCGCTTCACGCGACGCGTAAGCGTTCCGGCGAAATTGTTCGCGAAGAAGGCATACGAGTGATACATGAGCTGACGGAACATCCCTTCGTCCATGGCGTTCAAGACGCGCGATTCAAAGAAAACGATCAGGTATCCGGTGATACGATAAAAGATCCAACGCGACCCGATCACCAGTCCGATCATCCCGACGGTCACGAGCATTGCCGCCACGGCCTCGGTCGATCGATCGCTCGTGGCGATCCCGTCAAGCAGTCGCTTATAAAAAAGCGGAGCGATCGTTGCCAGCACGTAAATCGCGGTTGTGCTTAGCATGCACGCATAAAAAGCCCATTGATAGGGCTTCGCATACCGCCAAAACCACTTTAAGACGGTCCGAAACGAGATAGACATAGGTTCTTAAGTAGACGTGTGCAAACGCCTAAACGTTACATATGAAGAAAAAACAGGGAGAAAACCCTGTTTTTTCTCTCAAAAGATTCTTTGCTTATTATTTCACCTCGTACACGGATCGCGTGAACACGCGGCCTTCCTGGCGATAGACGACGAGACGATTTTGCGCATCGAAGGTCATGCTGTAGATATACGTGGAAACGAATCCTGGGTGATAGACCTCGGATGCTTTCGCGTCCTCGAACTTCGGTACGCTTTCGAACGACGGCTGTCCGTATACGCCGAGCGATGAGCTATCCACCCAAAGTTCCGTTACGGCGACGAACGGATAATCCAGTGCCTGGATCAAGAGACGACCGCTGTCGCTCACGTCAAAGATGTACGGACGGGACACGAGCTTCCACTCTTTGTTCGGTGTCCAAACGTGACCAACATCATCCAAAGCGATCGGCGTCTTCGTGGTCGGGTTCATGTAGATGACCGCTGGTTCCCATGCGAGCGCCGGAGATGCACCCTTGAACACCATGTGCCATGCGCCATCCGCGGAACGAGCGCGATACGCGATCGTGTTGCTCTGCGGATCCACGGCAAGTTCGCCGACGTAATTCCAGGCCGGTTGTGCCACGCCTGCATTCACGATGTGCCAGGCATCGCCTACGCGCACGCGATACGCCACGTCCTCAGTATTGTTCACGTACGCGATTTCATCGATCCAATCATACGTGCCGACGATCTTTGCATTCTTATAGAGATCGTACTTCGCTTCATTCCCTTCTCCGCGACGGACCACGTACATCACCGAACCATCTTTCAAAAGCCATGGAGCCACATCAAGCGTCCCTTCGCCGATGGCATACGATGCTTGATCCGTATAGATCGTACTCGTAACCATGAACATCCAATGTCCGGAAACCGGATGCAATACGAAACGGTCACCGATCATCGGAACATCCGAAATACTCTTTCCGTTCACGTAGGTCGTGCCATCGATTTCAAATGACCAGGTCTTTCCATCCTCCGTTTCTACCGCTCGATAGGCCATTTTTGGAAGCTGTTCCGCAGGCACATTTCCCACCACCGAAGCAGCACGAGCGAACCACGTGCTCGTGGAAGAGATCATCGGATAGTATGTGAATTCACCCTCCATCGAAGGCGCATAGGTGAACGACTGGATCAGCGATTGTCCCTTCTCTTGTCCATAGAGGGCATAGAAAAGCGCTTCGATGGAAAACGTCCCTACTTGGCGCAAATCCATTTTTGAAAGATACATTTTGTCATACCGCTGATCGACCACATCCCCATGTTCTTTTTGGATCGACGCGAGATGATCAAAGACGAAATCTTCCGGATACGCGATCGTTCCTGTCCCCGATTCTACGATCTCATGGGAAACGAGATTCGTATTTTGCGGACGGATGTACGAAGCGAGCACCACGCACGCCGAGTTCTTGGGCTTCACGAGCTTCGTCATATCCATCTTCGTCACATCTGTGAGCGTGAGCAAATCCGGATTCGCGGTAAAGAGAACGGATGCGCACTCCGCATCACCATAGATCGACTGGGCGAGCTGGCGAACCCGCACCTCAACCGCCGGATTAATCGCAGCATTAGCAGCCTGGGCCGAGAAACACACGAGACCGATCACCAGGACCGGAAGCGCACGGGACAAGAAAGGGAGTTTCATAGAGGGAAAAATATGCTGGGAAATTAGCACGGGATGGGGAGATGGGCAAGTTAATGGAGGGAGGCTGAGATAGTAAGTGGCAGGCGGAGAAAAAGGGACGTAATTATAAAAAAGAGAAGGAGCGCCGACAAGGTATCGGCGCTCCGAGTTTTAGAGCCCGACGAATGAGCTCCTAGTTTACGAATACCTCTTCAGAGGCATCAAGAAACTGGAATCCGTCTCCAGTATCGATGTAGATATCGAACTTCCACGTGCCATGCTCGGCGTTTGAAAGAAGGGCCTGAAAATACGCCCTGTCCCAACCCCAGAATCCGACATCGGACCAGTCCGTCTGCCACGTCCATTGAAATTCGTAGTTCTTGAAGGCGTGAATCTTCCAGCGATGATCGGCAGTAATATCGTCCACGCGAATAAAAGCGTAGATAGACTCACCGGCATTGATGTAGTTTGTAGGATTTGCGCACGTATAGACCCAACCAGTCTCCGCTCCACCTGTGATTGGACCCTTACACGTGTGGATGTTTCCATCATACGAATATGGAACATTGGCAGCCGCGCGGACAAAGCCCACCGAGTCTAAGAAGGTAAATCCAGTTCCATCATTAACGTCGATGTAGAATCGGAATACCCAGTTTCCCATGGCCATGTCATTCGCTGTTGGCCAAAAGTAGTTATGACCCCACATCTGCCCTCCAACGTCGCTCCATCCGGTCGTCCACTGCCATTGGTACGAGCCGTCCAGATACGTTTCAACTCGGAAACGATGATTGACAAAAACATTATCTATACTGATAAAGCCATATACCGTTTCTCCTCGCTCAAAAACCGTCTTCGGGTTTTGACAGGTGTAAACCCAGTTCGTAGCTGCACTACCAGAAATCGGGCCCGCACATGTCATGGCGCTGCCGCTGTAGGAGTAGCCATTGATCACAGTGGCAGATCGCGAGCCGATGTAAACGCCATCACTATCCGAGTCCCTGGTGATGAGGTAGAAATCGAATCGCCACTGACCAGCAGAGGCATTTAATACCTTCGGCCAGAAATGGGCGTATTGCCAACCATTCACCATATCTGTGACGTCGCTAGGATCAGTTACGACCTCCTGCTGAAACGTGCCATTGTGATAAATCTTCGCCTTGAAGCGATGATCAACCATGACATTCTCAAGGCGCAAGAGTACCCAGATGTCATCACCTTCCTGAAAAATACGCTTCTCTGAACAGGAGTAGTACCACGAAGCGTTGTGGGTTGGCTCATTGGCGCACGTGACAGCATTATAGTCGTAGATGAAACGTTCGATAGGGTGAGAGTCGATGAAATCCGCAGGATCCTCATACAACGAAGAGGTTGAACAACTACCTGGATAACCTTCACCTCTCGTGTTCTCAGTCAGCATGCCGAAATGAAGGTGACAAGACGTGGAATTCCCCGTCGTTCCCAATTTCCCGATCTGCTGACCTCTGACGACCTGTTGACCATAACTCACCCATATTTCGGACAGATGTGCATATAGACTATACACATCCCCTTCGCCAGGCACCTGATGGCGAATACGGACAATATTGCCCCATCCTCCGGCATCTGGGTAATAAGTGGAATCAACGACCTCGCCGTCAGCAACGGCCCAAATAGGATCGCCGCAGTCAGCTCCGTCGTTACTATTTAGATCCAACCCGGCATGACTGTTCGTACAGAACGGTTGGATATCGTAGTACCCGATGTCATTTGCGCTCTGCGAGAGATTGTCCCAAACCTGGGAAGCGGACCACAGCGACGGCTTGCTACCATCACCTACCGGATAAATGAATCCTCCGCTAGCATCCGCAATGGCCACTGAAGGCCAAAACAAACCAAAGACAACCGCTGCAAATAGAATCTGAAGCCACCAATTTTTCATTATCTCATCCTTTGTTGAGAGTCTTTAAGTTTAGAAGGAACAAAGAAAGCCTTTCATTTCTGATCCCGAGTCAAGCTCCTGATCAGAAGCAAGAATTAATTCAATCCGCGAACTGAATTGAATCGATAAAGGCCTTAAACGCCCCATGAGGAGCGATCTCTGCCGGAGAACCATCGCTACCCATGATCGAAATTGAGCCAATTACATCGTTCAAATATGCCTTAAAAATCTGCAGGTCGTAATCGGGACGCTCCTGAAAATACAAAATCGCCTCTTGCCCACCGACGATGGTTCGATACACTTCGCGCTTCATAACGCCGCGCTGAAGAAATTCTTTATTTACCTCCTCATTTTTCAATCCATCGATTATTCCAATCGCCCTCCGCGTCAAAGCCACCGGCTCATCCGCTAGGTAAAGAAAAAATTGAAAATCTTCTCCATTTTTGCGCAGCTCTCTTTTACGACCTAATGATAGATCAGCTCGACCTTCCTTGCAGGGCTTCAAGCCCTCAAATCCATCCCCGCAACCCTCAATAGCCCAATCCTTTGGGATCTTAAAAGAAATGTTTAACTCAGTATTCGCAATCGTCTGCCAATTACTCGTATCAATAGCAGGGTAGTCGAAAGCGTAAAAGGCAAGTTTGGAAAGTACAGCTTCTGTTTCAGAAACTTTTTCAGGCTCCTTTGCATCTGGATTCTCAAGCGGCAATTTTGGTATTTCTTGCAAACCCGCCGCTAATCGCACTACTTCCTCATGACGGTTCCACAAATAAAATCCGCCAACCGCAATCAATAAGATCACGATGAACGCAGAGATGATACCAATTATTTTCTTCATGATATCGGGAGTTTAAGCGAGATCATCAAAAGTGTCAAAGGTGCTAAAATTAAAATTTTAGGCTAATTTAAAGCAAAAAATTGACATAAAAATTTTATTTTTTCTTTATCTTTTTGCTTAGTTCAATCAAAAAGTTATTAATAAAAAAATAAATGCCTAAAATCACAACTACTTATACAAAAAACCTCCGCATCGCTGCGGAGGTTTATTTATGGTGCCGAGGGTCAGAATTGAACTGACGACGCCAGCCTCTTCAGGGCTGCGCTCTACCACTGAGCTACCTCGGCATGAGGTCTATTTCTTTTTTACCATCCGCTTCTTTGCAGACTCGGATGCGCGCGTCAGAATATTCCCTTCGCGTATAAAATGCAAGAGCTCGCTCTTTTCGGCCTCCTCTTCAAACTGCCGGAATAAGACAAGTAGGATTAACGCCAAACACGTGGCCGTAATGGAAACCATCCACAATCCGAACCCCGTAGCGATCCCAATGGCGGCAACGAACCAAAGCGTTGTTGCAGACGTAAGCCCTTTGACAAATCCTTTGGACTGAATGATCACGCCAGCACCGATAAAACCAATGCCCTGAATGACGATTGAGGCGATACGCGTAGGATCCGTGGCCATACCTTCGACTCCTTCGGTCTGGTCTGCCACGATCACGCCGCAGATGGTCATGATTGCCGCACCAAGGCCCGCTAAGGCATGCGTACGTAATCCAGCAGGCTTGCCATGAAACTGACGCTCCAGACCAATAAAGGCCGAGAACACCGTTGCTGCGACAAGACGAATGAGAAGTTCAGTTTCAGTGATGTGCATACCCCTCCAAGGAAACGCGTGACGTAAGTATAGGTTGGGACTTGCCAACGGTCAAGAAATCAGGTACGATTTTGCCACGTTTCCCATAGGGGCGTGTAGCTCAGGTGGTTAGAGCGTTACACTGATAATGTAAAGGTCCCTGGTTCGAGTCCAGGCACGCCCACCATAAAAAATATCCGCATCACCTGCGGGTATTTTTTGTTATCATCCAACCGACTTATCCCCTTGACGTGCGTTTTAAAAATCCCGATAGTGAAGGAAGCGCTTTTACAACTCACAACTTGTACTGCGTTTCTTCCTTTCCTTTCTTATCAACGGCTGAACTGAACCATAAGGAATATCTTTCTATGAAAAACTTCACATCTCTTATCTCCCCTATCGCCTGCGTATGCGCATTGGCGATGTTTGGAGTTGGCTGCGGCGGACAGGTGGAAGAATCATTGAAAACAGAAACCACGACACCTGCGACCGTTGGCATCCTCACGTTCGAAACGAAGGATCCGGCAACCGGCATCGTTCGCGGCACGTACGAATACCAAGGGCATAGCATCACATTTGAGGCGATTCGGGGAGAGAAAAATCCCGATCTCTCAAAATTGATGTACGGACACTCTCCAGAGTACGCCGTGGATGCGCGCCTCTGCAGCGAAAAAGGCTTTTGCTTTTCGCAAGGAGCGGGTGGTCACGCCATCGCGGATTCGACCTGGATTCAAGAAACGACCGAGAATCCAACGGAAGAAGAGGCTGTCATTTACAACGCCGTCGCGAACATGTTCCATAAGGACATCGGACGATTCATCTCGGGAAATGAAGATGAAGGGTTGATTGACGAGTTTATGAAGCTGCAAAGCATCAGCGACATGACGCTGCCAGACATCCCGGAACTACAAACCCCACCTCAACGCCAGTCAAACGGAACGCCCTGCAAGGGCGTTCTCGCTATTAACCAATCAACACCCTATAGACATGTGTTTGAAATATGGTGGGGACTCGCTGTAAGAATCGCTGAACATTCTTCAACCAGGTCGCTCTCGATCAGTTCTACCGGCGTCATTATCAATAAAATGGACACGGCAAACCACGGCTCCTCTCCGGGGGATCCAGGAATGAATCGATCATGCGGTCGAGTATTTCCTAATCGTCCAATTGCCCTACCGGTAACAAAAGATTGCACGCGATCGCCGACATTCGGAGTTGCCCATACATCCGCAGAAATCAATTGCTGTCAGAGTGCCTATGGCATCAAATCCGGAACACACGTTTGCAATGACGATTCGCGGCTGCAACGAGAAATAATGATCGCAAATGCAAACGTTGCGAATCCATCCTACTGTTCCGACTGGTCCCCTCAAGGATGGGCTCCAAGCTGTACATGATGTGAGAATAAAAAAAACGCTTTCTTCGTCCTTTCTTAATCTCAAACGCCCGTCCTGATGAACACATCAGGACGGGCGCGGATTTGATTTTGCGGATTTGAAAACTTCGTGCATAAAAAAGGACGGGAAAACCCCGCCCCTACTGAAACCGCTCCATACGAATATTCCCTTTCGGGACGCCTTTTTCTTGCAACACCTTTTTCATCGCTTCCATAAAATTCAATGGACCGCAGAGATAGCAAACGGCGCCCTCGAACGAAGGGATTTCTTGATCTAAAAGATCGTTCGTAATATGGCCGCGAAGGCCTCCCCACTGGGAACCTTCTTCTTCGCGCGTACAAATCGGCAAGAATCGGAAACGGTCCGATTGTTGATCGAGCGCTTGCAATTCTTCCACGTAGGCCAACTCTTCTTGTGCACGACAACTATAGAGGAGAAAGAGTTGTCCGCCGTATCCGCACTTTAACGCCTCGCGAATCATGCTACGAAGCGGAGTGATACCAATGCCACCAGCGAGGAAAATGGATCGTGGGGCGTCCTGATCAAAAATGAATGCACCGAAGGGCCCTTGGAGATTCACCGCATCCCCTTCCTGCAACGTGAACACACGCTCGGTAAAGGTTCCGGCGCGTTTAATGGCAAGTTCAACGATCCCCGTTTCCATGACTTCGATAGCGGAATTCGCGATCGAGTAGGCGGAACGCGCCCACGGTTTGCCGTCTGGATTAGAGATTTCGAGATAGACCCACTGACCGGCCTTCGGCGCAGGAATCGGTGTCCCGATGGGAGCGAAGTGAAGCTCGATGATGTCTTTGGCAATCTCGCGACGGGAAACGACACGATACGGCCGATGGATCAAAAAGGGAGGGGTGACGGTCATACGAAATGTTCCCCAAGAATAGCATCACGGGAGATTATGTCTACATTCTTCTTGTACTGCTCCCAAAAGGCGGGATGATGCGCCATCACGACCCGCTTCCAGCCTACGCGAACCAAACGTGGAGGCGACTGATGATGCGCGAGCTCGTGGCAGATCACGCGAAGAATCGCATCCAGCTTTCGAGGCTTCATGGTTCGAGGCGTGTAGAGATCGATCGTCACGAGCTGCTCGGAAAGCTTCGTGTAGCCGTATGCGAATGAGCGGAATTTCCCCTTGCCGCGCAAACGTCGACGCAGCGGACGAAATTCGAATCCACGCATTTCAAGGACGATGCAGATACGATCAAATAAATGCTGAATGAGCGCTTCGTGTCGTGGATCAACGATGTCGGCCATAGTTAATATCAGTTGGCGGGTTGGCGGGTTTGAAAGTTGGAATGTTATCAACGATAAACGCGCACACTTTTTTCTTCCTTCCTCCCTGGAACGCGCATAGCGTAACACATAATCGTCTGAATCAAGATTTTTAGGGTAAAAAAACAGCGCCCTTGCGAGCGCTGTTTTTTCTTCTCTCTTCAAAGGCTTACAAAAGCGAAGCGACGAGAAGGAGAGCAACGATGTTCAAGACTTTGATCATCGGGTTGATCGCTGGACCGGCCGTATCTTTGTACGGATCGCCAACGGTGTCACCCGTAACAGCGGCCTGGTGGGCGAAGGATCCCTTGCCACCGAAGTTTCCGCTTTCGATGTACTTCTTGGCATTGTCCCATGCGCCACCACCGGTGGTCATGGAGATCGCAACGAAGATACCCGTCACGATGGAACCGATGAGCAAGCCACCGAGCGCTTCTGCACCGAGGAGTTTTCCGACGATGATCGGAGCGGCGACGGCGAGCAAGGCTGGGGTGATCATCTGGCGAAGCGCGGCGCGCGTGACGATATCAACCGACGTGGCGTAATCCGGCTTTGCGGTTCCTTCCATGATACCCGGGATTTCGCGGAACTGACGACGAACTTCTTCAACCACGGCACCGGCGGTCTTTCCGACGGCTTCCATGGCAAAGCTTGCGAAGAGGTATGGGATCAAGCCTCCGAGGAAGAGACCGGCGATCACCTTTGGATCTTCGAGCGTGAAGACGAGCGTCTTTCCGGCATCAGCGAATTCCTGCGTGAACGACGCGAAGAGTACGAGCGCGGCAAGACCGGCGGATGCGATGGCATACCCCTTGGTCACGGCCTTCGTGGTGTTTCCAACGGCATCCAATGGATCCGTGACATCACGAACGCTTTCTGGAAGACCAGCGGATTCCGCAATGCCTCCGGCGTTATCCGTGATTGGACCATAGGCGTCGATGGTGACGATGATTCCCGTGAGGGAAAGCATGCTCATGGCCGCGAGTGCGATTCCGTACAAACCGGCATAGCTATAGGCGACGAGCATTCCACCAACGATCACGAGCACTGGAAGTGCCGTGGATTTCATACCAACAGCGAGACCGGCAATCACGTTTGTACCATGACCTGTTTCTGCAGCCTTCGCGATCTTGCGAACCGGGCTATAGGCCGTGGATGTGTAGTATTCCGTGATCCAAACCATCAAGGCGGTGACGACGAGACCAACGAGCGTTGACTTCACGACATCGCTTGCGGTGAGCGAACCGACATCTGGGAAGTACTTATTGGCAGCGTACATAAATCCAAGCGCAGCGAGCACACCGGAAACTGCGAGGCCCTTATAGAGCGCACCCATGATGTTCTGCTTGGATCCGAGTTTGATGAAGAAGATACCGACGATGCTCGTGAGCACGGAGATGCCTCCGAGAACCAATGGGAAGAGCACGATCGTTTCGTTTCCTGGGAAGGCGAGATCTCCGAGAATCATCGCGGCGAGCGCGGTGATGGCATAGGTTTCGAACAAGTCCGCAGCCATACCGGCACAGTCACCCACGTTGTCACCCACGTTGTCAGCGATGAACGCTGGGTTGCGTGGATCATCTTCTGGGATACCTGCTTCAACTTTTCCAACGAGGTCCGCACCAACGTCTGCTGCCTTCGTGAAGATCCCTCCACCAAGACGTGCGAATACGGAGATGAGCGATCCGCCGAATCCAAGACCAACGAGAGCCTTGATATCACCGGTCACGGCGTAGAATCCTGCAACGCCAAGCAAACCGAGACCAACGACGAAGAATCCAGTCACGGCTCCGCCTTTCACGGCGACTTCAAGCGCTTCTTTCATCCCCTTCTTTGCCGCTTCGGTCGTACGCACGTTCGCGCGAACGCTCACGCTCATACCAATGTAGCCAGCGAGTGCGGAGAGGAAAGCACCGACCGCGAAACCGAGGGCGGTATTCTTCCCAAGCCAGATCCAAAGGATGATGGTGATGATGGCGCCGATGAAGGCGATCGTCTTATTCTGGCGAAGGAGATAGGCTTTTGCGCCCTGCTGAATCGCTTGCGCGATTTCAACCATCTTTCCTTCTCCGGTTGGCTGCTGGAGAACCCAGCGAACCAAGAACGCGCCCCAGGCAAGCGCCAATACGGCGGAGCCGAGAGCAAATTGAAGTGCGTGTGGCATAGATAAAATAGGAGTAAATGTGACGAAAAGATAGCTGAATAAAGGGAAAACGTCAACTGGAGGTAGAGCGCTACGGGATTAATGAGTCCATCTCTACTCTCTACGCCCAACACCATACACCCTCTCTTTTGACGCTTCTCCCCATCTATCTCATCATACCTTTATGCTCGAGATCTCAAGACCATCGCTCTACGCCGGCATCG
>JAHBAS020000005.1 GCA_018499965.2 Candidatus Uhrbacteria bacterium | reverse complement strand
GTTCTTCCATTCAGGGACTATGAGTGAAAGCGAGCGACTTATCCCCCAAAACCTCGAGGCCGAGCAATCCCTCCTGGGGTCTATTTTGATCGATAAGGATTCGATGATCCGTATTGGCGATGCCATTTCCGGGGATGATTTCTACGACAATCGCCACCGCATCATCTACGAGTCCATTGCCGACCTCTATCGCCGCCATGAACCAATCGATCTTCTCTCTCTTGGAAACATCTTGGAGGAACGCGAGCAACTTGAACGCGTTGGCGGCCGCACGTATCTCGTCCATCTTTCGAATACGGTACCGACGGCGAGCCACGTCAGTAACTACGCGAACATCGTAGCCAAAAAAGCTACGCTTCGTCGCCTCTTACGAGCCGCGCAAGACATCACCGCACTCGGATTTGAACAGGCGGAAGACGTAGACTCCGTTCTCGATCTCGCAGAACAAAAACTTTTTAGCGTTTCCCAAGGCTATCTCAAGAGTGCCTTTACCCCGATCAAAGATTTGCTCGCAGGCGCCTTTGATCGCATCGACGAACTTCATCGCGATGCCGGAAAGCTTCGAGGTACGCCAACGGGCTTTACAGACCTAGATCGTCATCTTGGCGGGGTACAAAAAAGCGACCTCATCATCCTTGCCGCGCGTCCGGCCTGCGGAAAAACATCTTTCGTTCTCGATATCGCGCGGAATGCCGCAGTTCGCCACAAAGTCCCGGTCGGGATCTTCTCGCTCGAAATGGCCAAAGAACAGCTCGTCGATCGCATGATCTGCGCCGAAGCGAACGTAAACCTCTGGAGCCTTCGTAACGGCAAATTAAGCAACGATGGCGCGCAAGACGACTTCTCCCGCATCGGACACGCTCTTGGCGTCTTGAGCGAAGCTCCGATTTACATTGACGACACGGCATCGGTCAATGTCATGGAGGTTCGTACAAAAGCCCGACGCCTACAGATGGACCAAGGTCTCGGCATGCTCATCATCGACTACCTCCAGCTCATGGAAGGACGCGCCGGTGGCGGAGGTGGAGGCGATTCCAACAATCGAACACAAGAAGTCGCCCAGATCACCCGAGGCCTTAAAGCGATCGCTCGTGAATTGAACATCCCGGTCATCGCCCTATCCCAGCTCTCCCGTCAGGTAGAACTTTCAAAACCAGCCATTCCAAAGCTCGCTCACTTGCGTGAATCAGGCTCCATCGAGCAAGACGCGGACGTGGTAATGTTCATCTACCGTAAAGCCGCAGACAAAAACTACCGCATGGAAGACCTTTCACCGGAAGAACGGCATTTGGGAGAAATCCACATCGCCAAACACCGTAACGGTCCAACCGGTGTGGTTCGCCTCTTCTTCGATGAATCCCGTGCGAGCTTCAGAAACCTCGAGAAGAATCGAGCCGGCGTAGGCAGCGGCCTCTCTGATCTTCCAGAGTAATTTGCTACACTCTCGTTCATCACCCCTACGCTCTAGCTTCTACTCCCTAAACCCTAAAAATATGTTCAACAAACTCAAACAGTTCAAAGATCTTCGTTCTCGTGCCAAAGACCTTCAAGAAGCGCTCAGCAAAGAATCCAGTGAAGGATCTGCTGCTTGGGGCAAAGTCAAAGTCGTTATCGATGGTACACAGAACGTTCAAAGCGTTTCAATCGATCCATCCCTTACGGACATTAAAGCAATCGAGCAAGGCGTTAAAGATGCGGTGAACGATGCTATGAAGAAAATGCAACGCACGCTTGCCTCAAAGATGAACGACCTCGGCGGCTCTGATCTCGCCCAGGAAATGCAGGAGTTACTTGGTAAGAAGTAATTGGATTAGTAGGTAGCAAATAGGAGATGGTACGCAGGAATACACTTCCCGCTCTACCCACTACCCACCACTCTGTGAGCAAGCTCATCCCACCGCCGATTCACGATGTTGCCGCCGAATTCGACGGCCTTCCAGGCGTGGGACCGCGTGCCGCATTGCGCTACGCGTACTGGATGATGACGCTCCCCCGCGATCGTATCCTGCGATTCGCCAACGCCCTTCAACGCCTCGCTGACGGTGTCACGCGTTGCAAAGTCTGCGGACTTTGGTCCGTCACCTCTCCATGCATCATTTGCGCGAATCCTTCCCGTGACCGAAGCAAGATCTGCGTGGTTGCCGGACCGCAGGATGTTCGCATCATCGAAGAGTCCGGGGCCTTTAAAGGCCTCTATCACGTCACGAGCGGCACGATAGACCCGGTGAGCGGACGAACACCTGATCAACTCTTCATCCCCCAGTTGATCCGCCGACTCCAAGATCCCGCATCCGTGATCAGTGAAATCGTCCTAGCGTTCGATGCGGATGTTCCAGGAGATACAACATACCTCTACATCAAGAAACAGATCGACGCGATCGGAAACGCCAAACTCCGCATTACCCGTCTTGCCCGCGGCCTCCCAACCGGTTCCCAGCTCGAATACGCGGACGAAATGACAATTGCAGAGGCACTCGAGAATCGCAGATAAGAATTCGGACCGATAAAAAATCTCCTGATAATTTCAGGAGATTTTTTTATTCTCAGGAATCGCTTAGGCGATCTTTGAGATCATGATTTTGGTAAATGGCTGGCGGTGACCCGTACGGCGCGTATAACGGGACTTCGCCTTGTACTTCACGATCACGAGCTTTTCGCCCTTGCCGTGTTCAACGATTTCACCAGAGACTTTGACGCCAGAAAGAACCGGGGTGCCCAATTCCACCTTTGATCCATCGTCCTCGGCGAGCATGAGCGCGTCGAATTCAACCTTGCTCCCCACATCACCGAGAAGCTTCTCAATACTGAGCTGTTGACCTTCGCGGACGATATATTGCTTTCCGCCGGTCTGAATAACTGCAAACATAGTGGGCGCATCATACAGAAATCCCCGCAAAACGTCAAGATCGCTTGTAAACACCTTCATAATCCCTTATTTCACGCGCAGGTCAGAAGAATCCTGCCTTCTTCATCGAAAAAACAGCGCTCTCCATCTTGACAATTTGCCTAATTCTCCTTACATTTCACCCATCGTGCATAACCTGCACGGGAAAGGCAGCACATTTCGCATGAAAAACGTCTATGCGCTTATCGTCCATACGGACGTTGACGTTGAACATCGAAGATTTCGACCACTTCACGAACGGATCGATAAGGCCGTTCTCCACTTTGACGACGAGGGTCGCCAATGTAGCGAGACCGGAATATCCCTCTTTGAGAAGGCCGAATATCAACTCCTCGTCGAAGATGAGAGGTGGAAAGTTCAGCACATCCAAAGTACCCACTACGGCGAGGTTGCAAACGAATGCAGCGAGTGGTCACCCAGATGGGCATGGATCGATGACGAACCAGAACGGTCTCCTACCACAGGAAAAGACCTCCCTATACGACTCTTCGCGAAACGCGATGCAGCATTCACACTTCAGTCCATGGAGAATCTCATTAGTCTCGGCGACGTCATCATGAGAATGATCAGCGAAAAAATAAGCCGCCATGAGCAAACGCTGATCGATCAGCTCGAACAAACACCCGAGCGATGAGACTAGCTTTACCGCTCCTTCCTTTTCACACAACACAACCTACCGCAACGCCCGCGACATCCAAGACGATGATCGCGGGCGAAAATGTTTTTGCGGAAGGAACTTTTCTTACGACTCCAAAAAATCCACGTAGGCTTTTGGAGAAAACGGTCGGCCCAAAAAGCGTTCGATGAGCGCATTCGGATCTTCGGTGCCGCCTGGTTCGAGAATGGCATGGAGATAATCCATAGCAACCTGATGGTTCATGATCCCCTCTGCGGAAAATCTTGTCTTAACATCGTAGACGATCGCCAATGCCCATTGATAGCTATAGTACGCCGCATCGTAGCCGATGAGATGGCCGAAATGCGACTGGAAGAACGTCCCTGGAATGCGAGCGAAACGGCTATATCGAGGGTAGAGCTCTTCAAGGACCGTTGTCGTATCAAAACCTGGCTCGCGCGTATGATACGTTTGATCAAGATCCGCGAATAAGAGCTGACGTTCCGTGCCGATCGCCCGACCGAAACGTCGCGCATTCGTCATCGCCTTAAAGAGGTCGTCCGGGATACGCTCACCCGTTTGATAATGCCGTGCGAAGAGGTCGAGCGTTTCGCGTGTCCACGCCCATTCTTCAAAAAGTTGGGACGGGACTTCCACGAAGTCCTGCAACACGCTTGTACCTGCAAAGCTCGCCATCGGCGACGTACTCAGAAGTCCATGTAAAGCATGGCCGAATTCATGGAAAAACGTCGTCACGTCTTCATGGGACAAGAGCGCAGGGGCCTGACCGGGCTTTGGGAAATTGCAGACCAATGCCACCATCGGCATCACGATCGACCCATCCGCTTCCCGCATAGTCTCGCGCAAGGTGAACATGGCCGCGTGCTGATACTTATTGTCCCGCGGATAGAGATCGAGATACAAGCGTCCGATCGCCGGACCCTCGCCTCTCTTCACGTCAAAGACAAAGACGTCTTCATGCCACGTCACGGCATCCGTGACCGGAACGAATGCGACCTCGAACAAGGTAGAAGCAATATCCGTAATACCACGTAACACCGCCCGGATTTCGAAATACTCGCTCAACCGCTTCGTATCCAAAGCGAAACGCGTTTGGCGGGCAAGGTCTTGCACAAAAGACGCATCGAATGCCTGGATCGGTTCTTGCGGCAACCCTACTTCATCCGCAACTTCACGCAATACGTCGTACTCTGCGTCTCGACGTTTCACGATACGCCCGTGCAGTTCATCGATAAAATCCCGAACCCGCTCCACTGAACCAGCCATACGCGTTTCCAGGGCATATGCTGCCCATGTTTGATATCCGAGTAGCAACGCCTTTTCATGACGCTTAGCCAATACCTTGTCCAAAATAGGAAGGTTTTGTGTTGCCGCACGATTCTCGTGCTGTACATATAAACGCCCGGCGGCCTCACGGTCTTTGGCATAGGTCATGAACGGCACGTAATCCGGACCATCGGTTGTGATACGAATCTTTCCCTCAGCATCCATTGGATGATTTTGAACATACGTTTCCGGCAGCCCCTCAAGCTGATCCGCAGTCACGAAGATCTCCCCTTTCGTCTCCGCCAAGTGACGCTCGAATTCCTGTCCCAAACGCATGAGATCCTCATTCAAGGCCCGAATCTTCTTGCGCCCACCCTCATCGAGATCTAAACCGTTTCGACGATAGTCCCGCAGGGTCTCTGACATGAATTTGAGATGAACCGGATCTGATTCATGATGAGTCTTTTCGAAAGACTTTAGTGCATCACAAACGTGTTCATTCAAATAGAGATCTGAAATGAAGGCATCGATCTTCGGCTCACACGTCTCAGCCGCGGCTCGAACTTCAGCATCTGGATGAACGACTTTCAGCAAACTTGGCGCATGCGCCGCCTCCTGAACAGCCCTGGTTAATTCATCAAAAGCCCCGAACGTCTCTTCCCACGTAGCGCTTACGGAAGATGCGTGTCGAGCAATCTCATCTCGCAAACGAGCAGCTTCAGCCAAAGCTTCGTCGCATGTCCGTATCACCCCGTCAGGAGTTAAACACGCAGCAATCGGATCATTTGGATATCTCATAGGATAATGCGGAGTATAGCATAGGAAGAACCCCTAAATCCCCTTGTCAGGGGACTTTGGCGCGATGCTAAAAGCATCGCATCTATCTTGCAAGGAATATAGGTGGATAAGCAAGGATCTGCTTAGTACCACGCTCAAGTCCCCTGACAAGGGGATTTAGGGGTTCTAGTTGATCTCTTCCCTAAGACCCGCTACCCTATCCCCACTATGTCTCGGCATTCCAAATGGTCCAAAGTGAAGCAGTTCAAAGGCGCCATCGACGCCAAACGTTCTGCATCGTTTACGAAACTTGCTCACGAAATCACCGTGGCTGTTCGTGAAAAAGGATCAGACCCGGGATTTAACGTCCGTCTCCGCTTTGCGATTGAACGCGCAAAGAAAGGACTCATGCCAAAAGAGAATATCGAACGAGCCATTAAGCGCGGCACCGGAGAGAACGTCGGAGATGCTCAAATCGAGCAGCCGACGTATGAAGCCTACGGCCCAGGAGGATCTGCGCTCGTCATCGAATGCATGACGGATAATCGAAATCGCTCCGTTGCAGACGTCAAAACGATCCTCACGAAAAACGGCGGAACCTTTGCTTCATCCGGAGCCGTTACTCACCTCTTTAGTCGTACGGGCGTTGTCCGAGCCAAGGGAGAGGTGAATGATGAGATCGAATTATCCCTCATCGAGAGCGGGGCAATCGACATAACCAAAGAAGATGAGGAAGTCGTCATCAAGACCTCACCCCAGGACCTCATGAGCATTGCAACGACCGCAGAACAAAAAGGCCTTGCGATCGAATCCGCTCAATTCGAGTGGGTCCCGAATACCCTCATCGACGTTGACGAAGAAACCGGCCTCAAAATTGAAGCCCTTATCGAAGCCCTCGAAGAAAACGACGACGTGAATCAAGTCTATTCAAACGTGTCATAAATCTTAACAATCAAAAAAAGACGCCCAGATAGGCGTCTTTTTTTTACATGAGCTCTTAGACAAAACTCTTTCCGGTCATTTCCTTTGGGATATCGAGCCCCATCATCGTCAGGATCGTTGGCGCGACGTCTGAAAGAAAACCTTCGGAACGGTTGAACTGATAGGACTGGTCCGAAACGAGGATGAACGGGACCGGGTTAAGCGTATGCGACGTGAGCGGCTGATTCGTGGTCGTATCGAATACCTGTTCAGCATTTCCATGATCCGCCGTGATCAATACGTCCGCACCGATACGCGTCGCCGCTTCAACGATGCGGCCGATGGCCGTATCCACGGCCTGTACACCGACTTTGATCGCTTCCATATTCCCGGTATGACCGACCATGTCGCAGTTTACGAGGTTCGTGATCACCAAGCCGTAATTCCCGCTCTCCAAGCCCTTGATGACTTCATCCGCAATCTCACCGGCTCGCATCTCTGGACGTTCGTCATAAGTCTTTACGCTCTTATCGCTATCGATCATCACGCGATCTTCACCCGGATCCGCCTCGTAGCGTTGTGCATTGAAGAAGAACGTAAGATGCGTGAACTTTTCGGTTTCCGTGACGCGAAGCTGCTTAATCCCCGCCCGACTTACGACTTCAGAAAGCGTCTCTTTCATCTCCTCTGGCGGATACGCCACACGGATATCCAAATCATCGTCGTACTTCGCCATGCCAACGACCTGAAGATTTTCGATCTTGGCATCGACGATATGCTTTGCGAGCTGACGCGCACGATCGGCGCGGAAATTCGCGGTGATCACCGCATCGTTCGCGGCAATACAAGCCTGCTCACCCTCCTGGATCTCTACAGCTGCAGGCTCGATGAATTCATCCGTTACGCCTGCTTCGTATGCGGCTAAAACCGCATCCTTTGCGCAAGCGTACTTCTTCCCCTCTCCGCACATGGTCTTAAAATGGCGCTCAATGCGATCCGCATTATTGTCGCGATCCATGCCCCAATAGCGACCCCCGATGCTCACGATACGACCAACGCCCTGTTCCCGTAAAAACGCTTCGAGGTCATCGATGTATTCGATTGCGCTCTTCGGAGCCACATCGCGGCCGTCCGTAAAGACATGAAGGGAGATCTTCGTGATACCGTCCGCTTTCGCCGCCTTCACCAAACCCTTTAAATGATCCGTATGCCCATGCACACCTCCTGGACTGGCGATACCAATCAAATGCAACGTACTCCCTTTGGCTTTCACGTGATCAAAAGCGGAACGAATCGCTTCGTTTTGGGCGATCTCTCCGCTCTGAACTGCTTTATTTATTTTCACGAGATTGTGATACACGATACGGCCAGAACCGATCACGAGGTGATTCGCCTCGCTCGTACCCATCTGGCCGTCTGGGAGTCCGATCGACTCTCCACTGGCTTCCAGGAGAGCGTGTGGGCGTGTTTTCCAATACTCATCAAGATGTGGCGTTAATGCCTGCGCTACGGCATTGTGCTCGATGGCCTCATTATGGCCCAAGCCGTCGCAGATAATAAGAACGACAGGTCGCTTATTCATAGAGAAATGAGTATAAAGGAGAGGAGGAAGACGGGCAAGATTCGATGACGAAAAGGCGCAGGACTCGCCTGCGCCTCATAGCACCACCCTATGCCACTACGGCAATACATCCGTCACGCTAATATCGTACCAATCTCGACTATTCCCTTCTCCCACGATTGCCACGCCGGTTCCCGTCTGGTTATTCGTCGCAAGTGTAAAGGTCCCATATTCCGATCCGTCGAGATAAATCGTTCCGGTCGTTCCAGAAAGTCCAAGCGTGAGCGTATGGTTTTGGTTGACGGACCAACTTGCCGGAACGCCGCCCGTCACTGTGATCGTTTGGTTATTCGTATTCCAGTCTTGCGCTTGGCCCGCAGTGATCGTAGACGGACCTTCAAAGAAGGCGCGTATACCATCTCCATTCGACCAACGCCCGGCAATACCCCAGAAACTCGTACTCAACGTGGAGTGCGGCACGGTCACCGTCACGAAGTAATCCGCAGGCAAGGCTGACGTCGATGTAGCCATGTTATACATCGCATAGTAATACCCCGTATCCGTTCGCCGCATCGCCCCGCTTACGATTTGCGCCGCTCCCGAGTTATAGGCCAACCAGCTATTCCCGATCGGACCATCCGCACGTTCGAAGTCATCAGACCAGTAGGTGGTCATTGAAGAAGTCGCGGTCGTTGTGAACGTGTAGTCCGAGGATGTCGCATAGTTCCCCGAGGCGTCTTGCGAGCCTACGCGGAAGTGATACGTCGTACTCGCGTTCAATCCGGTAAGGATGATTGAGTGTGAGGTAACAGATAACGCGGACGAGGAGGCTGATCCATATCCGGTCGTGAGGCCATATGAGACGGTCGAAGTTGAAGATTCGTTCGTCGTCCACGTGATCGTGGCCGAATTCGCCGAAGTCGAGGATGCGACCGACGAGATCACCGGAGCAGTAACGTCTGTCGAAGACGTGGTGAAGAGGTAATCTGTAGAGGTTGCGACATTTCCTGAAGCATCCTGAGAGGACACGCGGAAATGGTAGGTCGTGCTTGCGGTAAGGCCAGTGAGATTGATGGAATGGGAGGTTACGAATGACGCGGACGAGGACGTGTTGCCGTATCCGCTCGTAGTCCCGTATTCAACGGTCGATGTTGAAGCTTCGTTCGTTGTCCAGGCGATCGTGGCCGTCGTGAATGACGTCGATGAAGCAACGGACGTGATCGTTGGAGCCGTCGTATCCGCACCCTGACCCGCGATGTAATCCCCAACATGAATATCGTACCAATCGCGGTTATTTCCTTCACCGACAATCGCGACGCCGGTTCCAGTCTGGTTGTTCGTCGCCAAGGTAAAGGTTCCGTATACGGAGCCGTCGAGGTAAATCGTTCCCGCCGTTCCAACCATTCCAATGCTTATCGTGTGATTCTGGCTCACGGACCAACTTGCCGGAAAACCACCGGTAACCGTAACGGTGACGTTGTTCGTATTCCAACCAACCGCTTCTCCTACCTGAAGCGTCGTCGGATCCGCAAAAATCATTCTCACACCCGTTCCGCCGGACCAACGACTTGCGATCCCCCAATAACTCGTGCTGAGCGTTGAATGCGGAACGGTGGCTGTCACAATGTAATCAGCAGGAAGCGTCACATTCGTAGGATTTGAATAGGTCTGATACGCCGCGGCATCCGTACGTCGCAACGCGCCGCTCGCAATCGTTGCAGAAGCTCCTCCGCTTGCCACCCATCCGTTCCCGACCGCGCCATCCGCGCGCTCGAAATCGTCAGACCAGTAAGTGGTATTGATCGTCGTTCGGAACGTGTAGTCCGTGGACGTTGTGACATTTCCGAAGACGTCCTCTGAAATCAGACGGAAATGGTACACGGTGTCCGAAGTTAATCCGGTCAGCACAATGCTATGCGAAAGCACTGCCGTTGCCGTCGAAGACGAACTGCCATACGAAGCTGTCGTTCCGTACTGCACCAGAGAAGAAGCCGCCTCATCCGTCGTCCAGGTAATTGTCGCCGTAATCCCCGTAGTTGAAGATGCAACAGAGGAGACCACCGGAGACGTGAGATCTGCAGAGTCACGCGTCGTAAACGTATAATCGGATGACGTCGCGTAGTTCCCGTACACATCCTGAGAGGATACGCGGAAATGGTAAAGCGTACTCGTTGCGAGACCCGTCAAAGCGATTGAATGCGAAGTGACAGAAAGGGCAGATGAAGACGTCGATCCATATGCCGTCGTCGTTCCGTATTCCACGGTCGAGGTTGAAGCCTCATTCGTGGTCCAGGTGATTGTCGCGGTCAGTACGTTTGTGGACGACGCTACGGATGTGATCGATGGAGGGTAGATATCCGCCGATACATCTACCGTTACCGTCCATCCCCTAGATTCTAAACTCGTAACATATCCCTGACCGGTTTGCGAAGGCGGAACATTATCCGAAAGGTTTATCGTCCCATTGCTCGTGCCGAATGAATTCATCACCTGGAGGATGCCATCGATATCCGCCTGATCAAGATTATTATTACGAAGATCTAACGTGGTCAAACCAGGATTGTTGGAGAGATCAACGCTCGTGAGACTATTGCTGCGTAATACCACTTCCCCGCCCCTTCCTGCCGGGAACTGACCAGGGATATTCAAAGACGTATAGTGATTATCACTCGCCTGAATCGATGTTAAAGCCGTTGAACTCGTTCGCAGCTCTCCCGTCTGATTATCATTCCAAATCCATAACTGACTCAATAACGGGAATCGCGTAAAGGACGGATGATTTGTCGTGATTTGAGGATTGTCGCGCGTGCAATAATGCCAGAGATAGTCGCCCGAATCTCCCCAAGTGATCACGCTATAATTATTTACCGCACCTCGAATATCTTCAATCGCCGGACTTTCTGAAAAATCCAATGCGGTTAAGGCATTATCCTCAAAGTCCGCGCGAATGAGCGAAGGCGTGTTTCGCAAATCAACCGAGGTCATGGACTGACAGAGGTAGCATTCGATAATTTCAACATTCACGAAATTATGGAAATCCAAGGATGTGATCGGGTTATTCGAAGAGGCCCAATGGACGAGATATGGCGCCGCATTCGACATGCCGGAAACCGCCGTTACATTCT
The DNA here is from genome assembly GCA_018499965.2 of Candidatus Uhrbacteria bacterium. GTDB lineage: Bacteria > Patescibacteriota > Patescibacteriia > 2-12-FULL-60-25 > 2-12-FULL-60-25 > 2-12-FULL-60-25. The sequence goes on along the minus strand of JAHBAS020000005.1, from coordinate 43,279 downwards.
GCTGAGCCAGCATAGCGATCTGGGATCCACCGCCGTCTCCGGCATCATACCCCACGTTAATCGCACGCAAACCGCTCCATGGAGTGACCTTTAAACGATTCGAACGCGTCGCAGACGAGCCGTAGTTCTTCGTGGAAGATGCATTCGCGGATGTCGTTCCGTCTTCATAGGTCCAAAGAATGCTTGTACCGGATGTTACCGTGACATATGCGGCAAATGATGAACCGGTCGTCGTAAAAATCATCTCATCGACCATAAAGATTCCGGTCGAAGAAGAAGTATTTCCTGATGCGTCCTGGGATGAGAGGCGGAAATAATAACTCACATTCGGTGTCAAACCCGTCAGGTTGATCGCATGACTCGTTGAATATCCGCTCGTCGACGACGTGCTCCCGTAAGACGTCGTCAAACCGTACTCCACCAATGTCGTGGCGGACTCATTCGTATTCCATGAAATGGAGGCTCCTGTATTTCCATTCGTAGATGTGGATATGGAAGAGATCACCGGAGCTGTCGTATCCGCCGGCGTAAGCGTTCGGAACGTATAATCCGTCGACGTCGACACGTTCCCTGCAGCATCCTGAGACGAGACGCGGAAGTGATATAACGTACTTGTCGCCAAGCCCGTCAAAGCGATCGAATGGGAAGTGACCGACAACGAGGACGAGGAAGCGCTTCCATATGAGACGGTCGTTCCATATGAGACCGTAGACGTCGAAGCTTCGTTCGTGGTCCAAGTAATCGTAGCAGTCGTCAGGCTCGTCGAAGACGCGACAGAGGAGATGACTGGGGCCGTCGTATCCGCCACGACCGTCGTGAACGTGTAATCTGTAGACGTAGCCACGTTCCCGGATGTGTCCCGCGAACCTACGCGGAAGTGGTAGGTCGTTCCCGAGGTCAGCCCCGTAAGTACAATGGAGTGTGAGGTCACGTATGATGCAGATGAAGAGGCTGATCCGTAGCTGGTCGTGAGGCCATACGAGACGGTCGAAGTCGAAGATTCATCGGTCGTCCATGCGAGCGTTGCGGTCGTCAAGGTGGTTGAAGACGTGACCGAAGAAATCACTGGAGCCGTTACATCTAAAACTGTTATTGAAGCCGAGGCGGAAGAAGAGATATTCCCCGCTGCATCTTTCGTCCACGCATATAACGTTTTAGATCCTACTGTGGCAAAGACGTAACTCCCCTGCGCCGAAGCAGACCATCCCACCGCCCCAGCCGATGGCGTTGAAGATGATTCTGAAAGATAATATCCCGTCACGCCAACCGCATCAGAAGCCGTAAACGCCGAAAGAGTCACCGTGAGTGACGTAGACGTAGATGGAAGCGTAAACGCCGTAATCGTTGGCCTCGTGGTATCTGCAGGCGATGAGCTGCCACCTCCTCCACTGCCACCCCCGCTACCACCACCGGATGACGAAGTAACCGGTGTCGAAGTCTGACTCGTCTGTGTCGTCGTATTCGTCGTTTGCGTATTCTGGGTATTTTGAGGCGCCGATGCGCTCCCGGAAAAATCCGCGAACGTCTTTGTCGGAGGGAGAATCGCGATACGGTCCGGTCGAGCGATCGTTGCCAATTCTTCCATGGACATCACATGTTCTTTTTCCAGGGTTCCGTCCTCCTTCCTCTCCAGGCAGTAGACTCGTGGATCATCCGGATATTTAAAGACGAGTTTTTCAGGAATCGCATCCACGCCGGTCACGACCTGATCCATTCGTTTGGTGAATTTTACGAGCACGGCTTCCGCCACGTCTTCAATCTGATCGAACGAATACCCTAGGGCTTTAAATGCCTCCTCGCTTTCAATCGGATGCGCCTCACCATGCGCTACGAGATATACCCTCGGATCAGACGTGATCTTGATGAGTGATCCGTCTTGGAACGTTCGTCGAGGACCCCAGGGAAGAAAATTGAGAGCATCCTTCTTCACGGTGTCCATCTCGCGATCTTCGATGAAGATGACTTCATTCCAGTCTTGGAAAAAAGAAAAATAAACAGCCGGATTAAAAAATGGCCGCTTCGTGCATTCTGGCGTCACAAGATACACCGTTGCGCTCCCCGGAGAACGATATGGCTTGCCAGTAACAACCGGGCAAGGCGAGTTCGACGGCAATCGTTGTGCCGAAGCATCAGGAGCTTGCACGAACATCGCAAAACTCATCAGTATTCCAATGCTGATCGCAAAAAAACGTAGTGAGAAAAACCTCAATCTCATAGGAACGAATCTTTTGAGAATTCTACTATCCGCGAGAACGCCCTACAAGAAGGAATCTGTGGGCAACCATACAAAAAAAATAAGAACAAAAAAGACGAGAATCACCTCGTCTTCACAGGAGCGCCGACGTCCTATTGCCCCCGCAGCATCTCTAATAACTTCAGATAAAACATCACGTTGTTCACCGTTGCTAATCGATGCCCGAGAACTTCCTTCACATCAAAAAGATGATGAAGATATCCAAGGGAAAATCGCGACAACTCCTCCTCGAATCCGTAGACTGTAACAAGATCGGTGCGTGGGATATTCGGATCAAGGAGCGGGGCATCGCTGCCATTCCATTTTGCATTCACGATATTTACCGTCTCGTAGAAATCTGGACGTGAAAGATCTCCATGCGTCCAGCGATAGAGATGACCATGGCGAGCGTTTCGCGTCGGGAGCACACAATCGAACATATCAATCCCCCGCTTTACATACTCCACGATCTGATGCGGCTGCGCTCCACCCATGAAATACCGAGGCTTGTCCGCCGGTAACAAAGGCATGAGACGATCGAGCACAGCCAATGCTTCTTCGAATGGCTCGCCGACAGAAAGACCCCCGATTGCATACCCATCGAATCCGATGGCCATAAGACCCTCTGCGCTTCGTTTGCGTAACTCGTGATCCGTTCCGCCCTGGATGATTCCGAATAGCTTCGCATTCGGATTTCGTGATGAACCAACATGTGATTCAAAATACTCCTTGCATCGTTTTGCCCAACGCTCGGTTCGCTCTACTGCCGCGAGCGTGGTTTTTGCATCCGCCGGAAGCGCGATCACTTCATCAAAACACATAACGATATCACTCCCTAGTGTCAACTGGATTTCCATGGATTTTTCCGGTGTCAAAAGATGCTTTGATCCATCGATCGGTGAGGAAAACGAAACCCCCTCTTCGGTCACCTTTCGGCGATCAGCTAATGAAAAAACCTGATACCCTCCGGAATCCGTAAGGATCGCTCCACGCCATCCCATGAACGCATGCAATCCCCCAACTTTTTCCATCACATCCATTCCCGGTCGAAGCATGAGATGATAGGTATTCGAAAGTACGATCGGCGATCCAAGCTTTTCAATATCAAGAGATGACAGCGTCTTCACCGCTCCCCGCGTGGCGATCGGCATAAAAAATGGCGTTGCCAAATTCCCGTGCGTCGTTTGAAGCGCGCCATGACGGGAACCGTTTGGAGAGGTAGAGGTGAGGGTGAACATTTTGGTGACTCGTAGGCCGCAAGCAGAGAGGAAATGCATTTCCACCTGCCAACAACCGCTTACTTATTCTGATAATTCATCTTTCTTCTCACGGATAAACTTCAAGGTTTCTTCGAGTGCCCCGAGGAAAAGCTTGAGCGGAGCCTCAAAAATAACATCCAAGACAAAGGCGAAGACATTGATACGGGAAACCGAGGACGAAAGCCATCGACCGGCACGGAGAATCGGAAGCAAGAAGAAATCCCAAATTGCCGTCGAAAGTCGCTCGCGTTGTTTTACTACGATCGTTTCACGAACCACACTCCCCAATCGATATCCGAAGAAGCTGACCACGCAAAGGAAGAAGTAGAAAACGGCAATCGCAATCGGGGTGAAGTGTAATTTCATCAACCCCCAACCAATAAGACCGAATGAGAGCGCGTACATGAACAGATACACAAGCCCGAAGACGAATGCCGTACCTCCGACGCGGGGCCGCGGTACACGAATCTCCTGCACCGGAACGCCCGAAGCGGTCATAAGCATATCCAAGTGCTCCAAAATACGCTTGCTATTTTCTGAGGTCGGACGACGAATGAAGATGCCCACGAGCAACATGATCGCCGGAGGAAGCGAGATATTGATCATCAACGCCTTCATATCCAACTCGTGATAGAGCCATTTTTCAATCGGAACTTCCAAGGCAAGAGCGAAAATGATTTTCGTAATCAAGAGATAGACAATAGCCCGAAGCGTTCCGCGCCAAATCTTGCCGCGAGCTTGCTCTTCCCGACGCGATGTAATCGATGCCACTGCACGCTGCGTATCTTCACGCGACGAAAGGAGCACCGCCGGATCCGCATCCTTGCTTAAGGCATCGCGAAGCATCCACATCGTTACAGCCCATGGACGCACGGCACGCACAAAACGCTGTGCAAGCGGAGAGACCAAACGCTGACGAATACGTTCATGCACCCCATACAACTCTTCCGCCACATCCACTGGTCGATCCACCCACTCGTTCGGACGCATCCACTGAGGCAAAAACGCGCGCACGTATTTATACGCGATCTGTTCCTCGTCCGCCTTCACAAACGTGCGATAGCACGCGATAAAAATTTCCAAATGACGTTCCGTTTCTTCAATCGGAACATTCTTCACTTTCAAGCTCTCGGAAAGCCTCTGATACAAAAACGTGACATACGCCTTGTCCGAATGCGGATCCGCCAAAGTCTCTTCGAGCTCTGCGGATGCGATACCTATGAGCCACGTGGAGTAGCGATCGCCACCCATGCGCACCGAAGACACGGCTTGCAATTTGCGAACAACGGTCGCCGCATCTTCGATCAAGGATTCCGGTAAAACCTCGTTTGGCAAATAACGCGCGGCGATCAATTCGTATACCAAGTTATGCGCGATAATGACCGGGTCGGATTCCAGCACGAGCTGTCGACGCAAAATACGCACGATCGCGCCTTTACGGATCAAGTGTTCGTCTTTGTAATCCACGGCGTTTCGAAGTTTCTCATACAGCACCGAAATACGACTCACGGCCGCATGAACCGTGATCCGCGACTCCTCCGGAGGAAGAGCGGCCTTGGGAGGTTTTGCCGCGTGGAGCACTTGCGCCACGCATCGCGGATCAAAAAGCACGCCCCCTTGGGACGATGACGGCTTCTTCGGAGAACTATTAAACGCCTTGAGAGGCATAATTTTGCTAGAAAGATACCAGTTTTTAGGAAAAAAATCAATGCGACGGATTGACGCGGCGCTTTTTGCATTCTATGATCTTGCCCATGATGACGTACGTCACCATCGGCGTAATTCTCTTCTTGATCGGAGTCGCCTTTGGAATGCATCACTTTGGGCCTATCTTCGCGGAAATCGAAGATCGTTTTTTGCATATCGTCGCCGCCCTCCTCGTCCTCGTCATTTGCGCTGGCGTGTATTTAAGCTTTGCCGTCCCAAGCCTCGCAGGCGAGAATCCCTATGAGCCAGAAGACGGAAAAATCTTTCGAGATACCGTGCAAGGCCTTTCCTTTGAAGAGTAGTACACTTGACATACTTTCATTGTCATGCTACGCTTTTGCCCATCGTCGCCCTTTTCATGAAACGACGATAGAAAGCGTTTTACCGTGAGAATTCAAAGCTTTTCCGTAGAACTGAATCTCTCAGAAGTTGAATCAACCCATTCGGCGGATGAGTATATCGTAGCACCACACGTCGCCACGCAAATCCTTGCGCGGATCGGCGAAGAGGTTTTGCACTGCGCGGCATACCTCCGAACCAAGGATGAGACGTGCCGACCCGGCGCATTCACCCGAAACGATTCGGCGCTTACGCTTTTCTTGGAACCGCCGTCAGCCACTACGCTCTCGGCCATACCACGAGCAGCCAAGGCAAGCGCCGCAACGACCGGTACATAGATCTGACATCGTCGTCATGACCTAATAACAAACCCCGAAAGCAATCGCTTCTCGGGGTTTCGTTTTAATGAATACGTTTTTAACTCTTTGCTTTTCGAGACTCTGTAGCCAACTGGCCGCATGCCGCGGAAATATCTTCACCGAACGTTCGACGATGCGTCACCTGCACGCCTTCTTCCCTAAGCCACTCAACGAACTGCACGCGACCATCTTCTTCCGTATGCGTAAACACTCCGGTATCGTGGTACTTGATCACGTTCACGTGATACAAATGCTTCTTGTGTTGCACGAGCTTTGCAAGTGCCTTCGCCTCTTCGCGCGTATCGTTAATCCCTCTCAGCATCAAATATTCAAGAAGTACTTTTCGATTCGTCTTTTCAAGATACGTATCAACCGCCTGCAACAATTTCTTGATTGGATACGCCTTGTTCACCGGCATGATCTTGCTGCGCGTTTCATCCGTTCCCGCATGGAGCGAGATCGCGAGATTCACGCGTAACGGATCGTCGGCGAGCTTGAGGATGCCTGGCACGATGCCACAGGTGGAAATGCTGATATGGCGCACACCGAGCGCAAACGTCTTCGGATCATTCAACAGACGCACGGACTTCATCACTTCCTCGTAATTATTCATCGGCTCCCCCATGCCCATGTAAACGACATTCGTTACTTTCGCATCGCGTTCCTGCAACCACCGCGCAGCCACGATCACTTGTTCGACAATTTCATCAGCCGTGAGGTTGCGTGTGAGCCCCATCTTTCCGGTCGCACAAAACGCACACGCCATCGGACACCCGACCTGACAAGAGATGCACACGGTATTGCGATCGCCCTTGTGCCGCATGATCACGGATTCGATCTTGGACCCATCGGTACACGTTAACAAAAATTTGATCGTGTCCCCTTGCGCACTTTCCTGGACCTGATTGCAGGTCATCGTATCCCAAGGAATGATCGCAGCAACTTCTTCACGAAGTTGCTTCGACCACGAGGTTACATCTTCCCACGAGGTCCCGAGGGAGACGTAATAGGCCTGCTTCGCCTGTTCGAGGCGATACGGCTTTTCTTTACGATCACGCAACGCTTCACCAAGAGCAATCAGATTCATACTGCCTATTGTATTTCTAAAAACGCCTTACGCGGTCACACGAACCGTTCGCGCTGGACCGGACGACAATCCGCCACGACGTGGGGGTCGGCCGTTCCCGCCAAACTTCGAGCCACGAGATTGCGAACCGCGGGATCGGCTTGAAAAAGACGAGCCTCCATGATGCGGACGTCCGTGGTCTCCGTCATCCAAAATCTTATCATGAACCATATTCGAAGCTTCGCGCTTTCCGCTCATTGATGAACGATGCGATGACGCCCGAGGATACTCCTGACGAGATCGACGACCTCCGAAGCTCAATTCCTTTTCCTCCTGAACATTCGTTGGAGCCGGTGGAAGTACAGGCGTTTTCGTAACCGGCAAAACCATACGCATAAGCTGTTCGATTTCGCGAACATCACGCTTCTGGTCTGGGGTAGCGAATGAGATCGCCTTTCCGCTTCGACCTGCACGACCGGTTCGTCCGATGCGGTGCACGTAGTCTTCACTCTGGTCCGGAAGATCAAAGTTGATCACAAGTTCAATATCCGTCACGTCGATACCGCGTGCAGCGATATCCGTTGCCACAAGCACACGATACCGTCCGGTCTTAAATCCTTCGAGCGCTTCTTTACGTTGCGCAAGCGATCGATTCGAATGGATTTCTGCCGAGCGATGACCCATGGCACGAACGGATGCGGCGATCTTCTTTGCCCCATGCTTGGTGCGTGAAAAAACAAGCACTGTTCCGCGATGTTCTTCGAGAATCTTGGAAAGTAATCGGATCTTTTCATCCTTTCGGACCACGAAAATTTCTTGCGAAACTTTTTCCGCAACCGTACCCGCACGAGCAATTTCAATGCGCACCGGGAGCTGCATGTACGCGCGTGCGATGCTCATGATTTTCTCCGGCATGGTGGCGGAAAACAACATGGTCTGACGATCCTTTGGCACGTGCTGGAGGATGCGTTTGATCTGCGGTTCAAAACCCATGTCGAGCATGCGATCCGCTTCGTCGAGAATGAGTACGGAAACGGTTTCTAAATGAACACTCTTTTGATCCAAATGATCATTGATGCGTCCAGGCGTTCCAACGATCACATGCGGTCGCTTCTTCAACTGCATGAGCTGAAGATGCATAGATGCTCCGCCGATCAATACAGCCGTACGCAAACCAACACCCTTTCCGAGTTTTTGGAGCGTCTCTTCCACCTGAAGCGCGAGTTCACGCGTTGGGAGAATCACCAACCCAATCCCCTTGCGCTGGGCAAGCTGCTGGATCAGCGGAATGCCGAAAGCGAGCGTCTTTCCTGTTCCTGTTTGCGCAATGCCAACCACATCCTTCCCTTCAAGAGCAATAGGGATGGACTTTACCTGAATCGGCGTTGGAATTTTATATTGAAGCCGATCCAGAATCTGGAGCAATTTAGGGGCGATTCCAAGCCCGTAAAATCCCGGTGGCAACTGCGTTGTATTTGTCATGTCAAGCAGCATAGCCTAAAACAGGATAAAAAGATAGGGGTAGAGGTTAAAATGACAGTAAGCCTGCTATCAGGTCACTAAAAAGCAAAAACACCATATCCGAGGGGGACATGGTGTTTGAGCGTAGTTTAAGGTGCAAACCTCCTTTGTTGATTGTTTTTGTTGATTTTAGTCTTTCGCGTAGGCGAGAGCAGGACTTCCTGCTGGGAAGAAGAGCGAAACGCCCTTAGGACTATTCGAGTGAACCTCGAAAACTCCGATAACGGGCCCTTCTGGGCAATCCTTGATCAGGAATTCGCTCCCGATGCCGTAGGTTTTGCCATAGTCACTCATGATTTTGGCTGCTCCCACGGACCAGCACTGTCGCTTTTCATGATCCTTCATGCGTCGGCACTTCCCGTTTTTGCAACCCTCTTCGAGCGTTGCGATCGGGAGCGCTGATGGCTGAGGAACTGTCTCCGAAGAGACGTTAGAAACCGTTCTGGCTTCACTTTGTTGCTGTCGAGAAGTCATCATTCCTGCGCTATGCCAGGCATTCCGAGACATCTCGGATGTAAAAACCTGATAGGCCAAAAACCCGAACACTGGTAGTGCAAAGACCCATTTCATGGATCCCTCCTTTGAAGTTGATGTTCACGAAGTCCTCGATAGGATGACAACATGTCACCTCTAGAGAACTTCGGACTTCATTGGGCCATTTCTGCCCCACTGAAGTCCAGAATTGTCCAAAGCACGGCTCCGAATCCTGATAAATGAGTATACATCAAAACAGCCATTTTGTCAAGGCTAGTTGACTAATAGACAGGCATTCTAAAAAATGCCCCTATAAAGCCATTACAATCCTCTACGCGCCGCCCTCTCCCCACTACCCTCTCAATCCCTTGCCCCTTGTCCCTTTTTCCCTTACAGTCCGCGCCATCGGAATATCCCGATATCCGGACCTTGGAGAATTGAATACTCATGGATAATCAATACTGGATAGAGTGCTTTAGCAAAAAAGGCGCTTTGTGGATTCATGACGACAATCCAAAAAGACCACACGCACTCCTCACTTCTGGCAAGCACTCCTCCGGCTTCTTCAATAGCGAATTCGTCATTGAAGATGTCGAGATGCTGGCAGAGGCGAGCGGAGATCTCATTCAGCGATTACTGAGCGTCTCACCGTCACTTCCTGTCCATCGCATCATGGGACCGGCAATGGGCGCCATTGCTTTAGCATTTGCCGTAGCGGATGCCTATTACCACTTAAGCGCTGTAGAGGATGACATAACCTGGGGCTACTTCGTCAAAGAAGGAGAAGGCGGGGAAAAACGCATGACGATTCCTCGGGCGAATATCAAAGAAGGCGACAACATCCTCCTTACCGAGGACGTCATCACAACCGCCGGAAGCCTTGCGCTCGCAGAAAAGGCCGTACTGGAACGAGGAGCGAATGTCCTCCCCTATATCCTGGCGCTCGTGAATCGATCCGGACTAGAAACCGTCCTCGACGGCAAGCGAATCATTGCGCTCATCAACCATCCAATGCCCATGTGGGCACCGGAAGCATGTCCACTCTGTGCCGCAGGATCCGAAGCGATTCGACCCAAGGGCACGGAAAACTGGAAACGACTCAACGCAACGTACTGAACAAAGAAGGAGAAGCATCGTGAATCAACAAAACCTCACAGCCGCACAGCGACTCTTTGTTGCTGCAGATTTCGACCCTAACCCCGACCATGCGGATGCTGCCGATTCGGTCATGGATCAAGTCAGAGACCTTGCACATCAACTCTCCGAGTTGAAAGGTATCTGCCTAAAAGTCAACTCGGCACTCCGCGCGAATCATTACGAGTCTATTCTGGATATCCAAGAACTCGACTTGCGAGTCTTCGCGGATCTCAAGCTCAACGACATCGGAGAGACGCTCGCGAAAGACGGTAAACTCCTTCGCGCGTACGGCCCGGAACTTCTCACCGTCATGTGCAACACCGGGCCAAAGGCCATTCAGACACTTCAAGAACACCTTCCGGAAACGGAGATCGTCGGCGTCACTATCTTGACGTCACTTACCGAAGAAGACGTTCAGGGCATGTACGGTACAGACATCCAAACCGCCGTGCTACGCCTTATCGACATCACGCTCAGAAAAACGGATGTCCGAAGTTTCGTCTGCTCCGCAGCAGAAGCTCCGATGATCCGTTCACGGTTCGGGGATGACATCAGCCTCATCACGCCAGGCATTCGTTTTGCAGACGTCAGCGTGCAGAACGATGACCAAAATCAAAAACGCGTCATGACGGCTACGCGAGCCATCCAAAACGGCGCCACCCGCATCGTCGTAGGAAGGCCTATCCTGGACGCTGACGACCGCCCAGCTGCCGCAAAGCGAATGCTCGCAGAGATCGAGACCGCCATCGCATGACATGAGTATTCGTTCGCTACGAAAAAGAGAGCGCCCCGATGACTACCTCGGGGCGCTTTTCTGTTTTCGACTTCCTATGCGGTCTTTAATCGCTTCTTCTCTCTCGCATACGCCATCCCGTTAAAACTCAATGACACAATGACGATAAACGCGTCATAAAAGGGCATGAGCATCATCGGAACCATATAGGTATCGTACTGAAAATAATTCGGCTCTTGAAAGAAGCAGTAGATATTCCAGGGCAACAAGACGAGATACATCAATGGGACAATGAGAAGCGTTAATCCCATAGACTTCCAAAAACGCCTTTTCAACGATCCTTCTGCGCGGCGGAAATAGACCAATGAAAAACCAGTCGTCACAACAATTGGAAGAAATAGCAACGAAAAAGACATGATCGTCTGCGGAATCGTAAACGGATTGATACGATATCCATACTCCACACCGCTCGAAGAACCGTCTGGCGCGGTCCATTGATTTTTCACAAACATCAATTCGTTGTTATGGCGAATGCGATACTGCTCCTCGAGGATGGCGACGGAGGCATACATCAAAGAAAACACGACGAAGACCAAAGACATAAGCGATGCGTATCGCCGAAAGTCCTGCTTTTCCACGATCATCTTCATAAAAAGAGTTTAAAAAATAGATGAGAAAATAAGAAGAACAAGAAAATCATACCGAGCTCGCCAGAAAAAAGCGAATGCCGCCCATATTCTTCTCTACCTTCTCTTAAGGTACAATCTCCCCATGACGACCAAAGCCCCTAACGATCCCCTTCATGGCAAAACCCTCAAAGCCATTCTGGAACATCTCGTAAAGCATTACGGGTGGGAGGAGCTCGCAAAACGCATTGCGATCAAATGTTTTATCAACAATCCAAGCATCAATTCAAGCCTCGTTTTCCTCCGAAAAACTCCGTGGGCTCGCGAGAAGGTGGAAATCCTCTATCTCAAGTCCATGGGACATAAACCACCAAGACGTGAATACAAACCGATCGATCTTGGACTATAAAAACTCCCCGATACATCTCGGGGAGTTTTTATCATCTATCGTTTGATCTCTACATCAACGCTTCACCGTACTTCTTCACATCCACATCGAAATCCCCGGTTCGTTCTTGATACGGAAGGTCATGCTTTTTCGCTTCATCTCGGACATAGGCGCTGTAGGCAACGACGAATTCCGCGACCTGACGAATAACTTCTGCGTTACTTTCTCGGAGCCAGTTATTCGAACTCGTATTCTTCATGATTCCGTCTACCACGCCATCGACGTCACTCCATCCGATAAATAAGACGCGGAAGTTCTCTGATCCGTATTGTGTCAAAAGACTTTTTACGTGCTCTGGAAAAAGCTGAACGCCCTCAATGACTAACGATTCCCCTCTTGCGACCGCTTTGGCGACCATATCATCCACTTCTGCCGTAAACATCGGCGCCGACTTCACATGGAGCTTCACTCGCTCCTCCGGTGTGAGCGTATTTTCTGAAGCGTCACCTGAAAAATTCGGGACTGGCGACTTCTCTTGCGAGAAGAACGACTTCACCCGTTCACCGAGGTCGTCCATCGCAATCAAGACCGCATACTGACGGTCCGCAACAAGCTTCGCGACAACGCTCTTTCCAACACGCGGCGCGCCTCCGATAAGGTAGATCATGACGACCACCTTACATGAAATAGACGAAGATATCCATCTCTCCGTCTAGCGCTATTGACTTTTCTAGGAAAACATGGGATGATCTAGGGCATAAAATTGCCTTATTTTGAAAACTCATCGAGTTGAAGAAATATAACTTAAAGCTGCAATTTTAAACACATAACGTAGAGAACCTATGAACGGTATCATCAAGAAACTCACCGATAAGGGCTTTGGCTTCATCGGCGTAGAAGGTAAGGAAAAGGATGTCTTTTTCCACATGAAGTCTTTGGTCGGCATCCAGTTCGACGAACTTCGCGAAGGTGACAAGGTCTCCTTTGAAATCGAAGACGGTCAGAAGGGCCCAGCCGCTGTTGACGTGAAGCTCTTGGAAGAAGGAGCAGCCAACGACAACGGATCCGCAGACGTCGACCTCGCTGCATAAGCTTGGTTCACATCTACAAAACCCCCGTGCGCAAGCTCGGGGGTTTTGTTATTCATAAAAGTCAAATTTAATTGACACCTTAGGCGTTTACCTGTACGGTAGCCCGCAGATAGGCGCGTGCAAACCTATTACGTACCGTGTTAAGATAGGAGAACCATGGAACATTTTCCCTCATCACCACAGCTCGCAAAAACCTCTATCGAAAAAAAGATGGAGCAATTCCCCTCCAAGGAGGACGTGACTGCCATTTTTGAGAAGATCCTGAAAGGCGCAACGTACACAGAAGTGCGCTGCAAGTACGACGGAGAAACGCTTATCATGTACGAGATCGAAACGACCGATGAAACGGGAGACAAGGTTGAGTACAACTACCAAAAAGCAAAGGTCATCATCCCTGAACTCGGAAGTCCTGCGGCATCCATCCACGCCGTCATGTACGATGGAGACATGCCCGTAAGCTCAGACACCTTCGCAAACCTCATCAACGGCGAATGGAAGTTCTGCTCCGCCGAGTGATACCCATCTGATGTAAAGCTCATATCCAGCAAGAACGCTTGCTGGATATTTGTTTAAAAGTAAAATTTAATTGACACTTTTATCTTATACGCGTATGGTGGACGTAAGGCTCATTCAATAAAAACCTCCATCGTGAATCGTTTACGATTTTCCTGGACAAGCCCTATCCAAATTTTATGTTGTGGACAATCGCCGTTGTGCTTATTCTTCTGTGGATCCTTGGCCTTATCACGTCATTCACGCTCGGAGGCTTCATCCACATCCTGCTCGTCATCGCAATCATCGTGGTCCTTGTACGAGTCATCCGTGGAGAAAAAATACTTTAAGAAAAACAAAAAAAACGCCCGAGGTATTCATCGGGTGTTTTTTAATACTTCTTATCTTCGCAAACGCCACTTATTCAATCTTCTTCATCGCTTGAAGGATTTCGTTTCGACCCTTGTTTGTGACGCTGGAATGCGGGATCAATTCCATGCCTGGGTACTCGCATGCGAGCGTTGATTTCAACTTTGCGAGTTCCGACTGATTGAGCTTGTCGACCTTATTCAAAATCATCACGATCTCAAGATCGCTATGCGCGAGATCATCCAGCATATTGCGATCCAAGTCCGTAGGACCGATACGTGCGTCGATAATCAGAAAAACGAGCTTGAGCTGCTTTGATAGCGCGAGATAGTCATTCAACATCTCCGAGAAAGCTTCGCGCTTTTCTTTGGATGTCTTGGCATAGCCATACCCCGGAAGATCTACCAGAACGAGCTTCTTATCGACATCGAACAAGTTGATCGTCTGCGTTCGACCCGGCTCCGAGCTCACGCGAGCGAGATTCTTCTGATGCGCAAGATGATTAATCAGCGTCGACTTCCCTACATTTGAGCGGCCAACAAAAGCCACCTGTGGCTTATGGCTCACCGGGATATCCTCGATCTTCGTAAGGCTTTTGACGTAAGTGACGTTCATGCGCGGATCATAGCGGGAATCAGGGATATGAGCAACATGGAGCCCCTATCTTTTTTCCGCTATTCTTGGCAGAATACGCATCATGTCGACCGTTTTTCAGCTGCAAGGCATTTCCAAATCCTTTGGACCAAGGATTCTTTTTGATAAAGCGAGCGCGACATTCGTTGAAGGACAACGCGTCGGATTCATCGGGGCGAATGGCGCTGGAAAAACCACGATCATGCGCATGATCACCGGAGACGAAAAACCAGATAGCGGGTCCGTGACATGCTACCCGAATACGCGCCTCGGCTATCTCGAACAGCACGAGACCTTTCCTGAAGGCGAAACCGTCATCGGGTACCTGCTCCGCGTATCCGGACGTGAACCTTGGGAGTGCGCCAAGATGGCGAGCAGCTTCGATCTCACAGCCGAACACCTTGAGATGCCGTTTTTGAAACTCTCCGGAGGCTATCAAATGCGCGTTCGATTGACGGCGATCTTTTTGAAAGATCCGAACTTTCTCTTATTAGACGAACCGACGAACTATCTCGACCTTCAAACCGTCCTTCTCTTAGAAGACGTACTACGAGCCTATCGCGGTTCCCTACTCCTCATTTCGCATGATCGCGAATTCCTCAAGAACACCTGTACGCATACACTGGAACTCGAACATCAAAAACTCACGCTCTTCGCTGGCGACATTGAGGCGTATTTTGCAGAAAAGGAATCCCGATTGGAAATGACCAAGCGGTACAATAAAAAAGTCCAGCTACAGCAACGCCACTTGCAGGCATTCGTGGATCGCTTTCGGTACAAAGCTTCTAAGGCGACGCAGGCCCAATCCAAGCTCAAGCAACTCGATAAGCTCAAGACGATTGAGATTGCGCATTCTATCCGCACGGTGCAAATCCACATTCCAGACGTTCCGCAGAAACAAACGTTTGCACTTGAATGCAAAGATCTCTCAGCCGGATATCACGCCGACCACCCGGTATTGCAAGGCGTTGATTTTGAGATCAAGCGCGGGGAGCATGTGGCGATTGTGGGCGAGAACGGCAAAGGAAAGACCACGCTCCTCAAAACCCTCGCCAATGAGCTCACACCGCTCTCTGGTCGCTTTAAATGGGGTCATAACATCACCATCGCCTACTACGCGCAGCATGTGCCGCTCATGCTCCCATCCAAAGGAACAGTTGGCACGTATCTTGCCTCCAAAGCAGGAGCGACCTTGCCGGAAGACGTGCTACGCATGGCGAGTAACTTCCTCTTTTCCAAAGACGACCTGGAAAAATCCATCTCCATCCTCTCTGGCGGCGAACGCGCACGGCTCTGCCTTGCCGGAATCTTCCTAGGCAAGCACGACGTACTCATCCTGGACGAGCCGACCAACCACTTGGATTTCGATACGGTCGAAGCTCTTGGCGAGGCGCTCGCGGAGTTCTCCGGCACCATCCTGTTCGTAAGCCATAGCCGAACCTTCGTGTCTGAGATCGCTACCTCGATTCTCGAGGTCAAAGACGGCCGCGCGATTCGCTATCCATATCCATACGAGGTCTATGTATACGAAACCAAGACGCATGAGACGTTTCTCATGCCAAAAGAGGAGCCCCTATCCATTCCCCTTTCCCCTGACAACCCATTCCTCCGAACCAAAACCGAGATCTACGATGATCTTAAAAAAGAGAAGCGTTCCATGGAACGCCTAGAAGCGGATTTGAAAAAGCTCACGCAAGAAAAAGAACGCATCTACAAAGCCTTCGAAACCGCACCCACAAACGTAGACATCGAAAAAGCCAAACGCCTCAAAGAGATCGACGCAGAGATCATCGGCTTAGAGTCCAACTGGTTCACAATCCAGGATCGGATCGATGCGTTCAACTTGGAGATGAAGGGGGCGAAGAACGAGTAAACCAGGATGGATAGGATAAAAACTCAACTATACATCATCTCTTCTTGTGAATGCGTATCAAAGCGTGCCACCCATGTCTTTTGTACATTAAAAAGTGATAAATTTTTCCAACGCTTAAATCTTGTGCGGTTTTTTCTTTCGATCCTTGCCCACGGATCTAATGCACCGATGAAAAATCCACATCTTCAAACGTCCATAGCGCCATTCGTGATATTCTTAAATCCAAAGTTAAAAGGAGGCGCCATCCTGATGAATTACTAGATTTAATTGGTGGCCAACCTATTTTTTTAGCAAATGGCAATATCCATTCTTCTACATGAGTCTTTTCTCAATCATCCCTTCCTCATCCATGAGGAACGGGTAATCTATAAAATCACTTTATAATGACAAGACTTTTCAAGACCCATCCAATTTTTCCATTATAATCAATCTTGATCCACCCATCACTCTCATCCTTATAAGGATACGCGCCAGCCATCCTTGTCGTTGCCAAAATCTCTCCTTTCATCCCTCGCTCTTTTCGTATATTTATCCCTTTTTCTATGTATACAACTTTAGATATGGCCTCAGTGCCAACTTTAGGAGTTGGTGTATTTTTTACGCAAGCATCCCCTCCTTTAACCCAGTTGCTCGCGCTATATCCAGAAATACAACTACACGAGCTCTCCGTGTCAGAAAATTTAACACCGATAACATTTGGACCAAAAGCGTCCTGACAATTCTTTGTATGAGTAATACAAACATTATCCTTTTTAAAATACCCATCGGCACACTCCCACCCAATACCACTACTGGAGCTAGTGGCGTGAGTTGGAACTTTTTTTAAAGGCCCTCCATAATAATCCCTGTAATAGCCACTTGGTGGATAAATCACTCCGCCACTTGCTGGATACGTAGGATACTGGCAAGGGTGTCCAGCATCCCCGCAAGTATACGAACCAGAGTCTGATGGACAAGAATGCCAACGATGACAACCTGACCTATGGGCGTAAGCGGAATTTCCAACAACAAAAAATAACGGGATGACTATCAAACCTAGGAAAAATTTTATTAAAAACTTTTTTATCATATTTATAAAAATTCTCATTAGAGAAAAATATTAAAAAATAAATTTTATACTGGGGCAATCTTTATTAACTAAAATACACCTCTTCTTTCAAGGCGTCAAAAAAATATCACATACTCAACGGCGATCGGGAGCTCGACAAACGATATCGCCGCACATTCTGTGATCCGCGTTTCAACCCACGTTAGACGCAAGGCACAGCCAACTACGTCAAAGTCATCCAGCTCACCAATGCTCAATAACGAGCTCGGACCCCAGAACCGTATCTCGAACGTCGCCATCCGAAAGAAGGCCGCGTCTAACGGGATACGGTCTTCTTTTTTAGAAAAAATCTCACTTCAACGATGAATGCATCCAGCAAAGCAACAAGGCCTTCGCTTTCCGGCGATGAGATTCTCGCGTAATCGTCGGAGGTGATCAACTCTCGTTTCGGCTTTCTTTACGGAAATCACCCAACAGATCCACTCATTGCGCGCGAGCGGCGTAAGCGTCTTCCAGGCCGCGTACGCAGGTGGAGAAGCAACCAGAGCCTCTCGCATATCTTTTGGAAGCGTATGGACAGGCGGTTTTGGGGTCTTCTTGATCATATGGAGGAGTATAGCAAAGAATCCCATGGAGGGAATGAAAAAACCACGGCTTTTTACTCCGTGATTTCTTCATGGCAGGGGCAGTAGGAATCGAACCCACGCTAACGGTTTTGGAGACCGTTGTACTACCATTATACGATGCCCCCATGGATCTTTTATTGTGCCAAGATCCTACAGGAGCAAACGAAATAATTCAAGCTCAAACCCTCTATCCGGCTTTCTGTTCGCTTTCTTCAACGTATGCCTTAAACCGATCCAAGATCGCCTGCCACCCGGTCTTTTGCATATCTGGCGAATTCTCGTGTTCGGCATCGAAGGTTTCCGTAACCCGTACCCCTCCTTCCTGTTCCGTAAAAACGACCTCCACCTCTCTCATGTCGCCAAGCTGATACACGAGGTATTTTTCCGGCACGACCTCGGTATACGTCCCAGCAAAATCAAATCCCACACTTCCGTCCTTAGCTTCCATGCGAGCGGAGAACGCTCCCCCAACCCTTACATCATTTTCGGATCGAGTCGTATGCCAATCATCCGATGCGGCATTCCAATGGACAATATGCGCAGGATCAGTCCAATATGCCCAAACCTTTGATAACGGAGTATGAACCAGCGCTTCAACGGTGATCTTTTCGTTTTGCGTATGCATATATGATTTTTATGAATAGATAAGCATACCTCTCCTTCTACAACCTTTCAAGCATAACAAATACCCGCAGAAGGCCGCGGGTATTCGTTGTACATCCTATAAAATCTATTCGAGTCCTTCGACGAATCGTTTCACACCATCCTGCCATGTTGGCATTGGAGGAAGCTTGGTGTTTCGAAGAATGGAAACCGGTTCGATATGCGCCTTTCGAGGAAAATCCTTCATCGAGACATGCTCCATCGGAACATCTAGGCCTTTTGCCTCCACAACGGCTTTTGCAAAATCAAAGCGCGAGCATGAGCCGTCATTGACCACATGATAGATCCCGTTTGGAACATGCGTCTTTAACATCCAACAGATGCGCGTCGCGAGATCATCGACGAATGTTGGAACGCCGACCTCGTCGTCAACGATACGGAGCGACTCCCCTGCGCTCGCTTTGGCGAGAACCTTTCCGACGAAGTTCCGCGCGCCATGACCGAAGAGCCATGAGGTCCGAATGAGGTAGCCCACCGGGGTCGTTCGCTGAAAGGCCGAGCCATCCAATCCTCCGAAGATGTCGATCATATACTTCTCGCCCAATCGCTTACTTTCCCCGTAGGCATTCATCGCCTTCTCGGGGATCGTCGATTCTTCCGCGCCTTCATGATCCGTTCCGTAAAATACGGAGTCCGTGGAAATCTGCACGAAACCAATATTGCGTGCCACGCAGGCCTCTGCGAGCAATTGGACCGCCGTGCCGTTTAAAAGATCCGCGAGCGCGCGGCCCTCAGGAGATTCCGCACCTTCCACATCCGTCATAGCCGCGGCGCTAATGACACATGCAGGCTGCACGCGATCGAATGCCGAAGCAATACTCTCGGCATTCGTCACGTCGATACTTTCTCGATCCATACCGATCACCTCAACATCCTCCTGGGCACAAATACGCAAAAGCGCAGATCCGAGCAAACCGGCAGATCCCACGATTAACCACTTAGGCTTCATAAGTAAAAAGGGTTGATGAAGATTCAAGTGAAGGGAAAACGAGATCTTTCGGACTTACGATAAACTCCGATGGATCAATGCCGGTGATCGCCTTCCAGTCGATATCGAGCGCGGGGTCGTTCCAACATACGCCACTCTCGCATTCCGGATGCCATTCGTCCGAAACTTTATAGTCAAACTCCGTATCGTCTTCCAATGCCACGAATCCATGCGCAAATCCCTTTGGAACGAACAGTCGATGACGGTTTTCCATGGAAAGCGGCACCGCGAGATGCTTTCCGAATGTAGGAGATCCTGCTCGGATATCCACGATGACGTCGATCGCAGATCCTCGGGATACCGAAACGATCTTGGCCTGCGCATGCGGCGGACGTTGAAAATGCAAACCGCGAAAAACGTACTTGCGGGAAACGGAGCGATTATCTTGGATAAATACTTCGCGTATCCCCGCAGCTTCGTACGTACTTTGCTTGAACGATTCAAAAAAGAACCCTCGTTCATCTGGAAAAACGCGAGGTTCAATCAGGCGCGCGCCCGGCAATGCAAGTTCAGTGATCTTCATGCCTACACTTTCGCAATCGGGAAGGCTCATGTCAACGGCGTGGACCGCCCGCTGTTTGCCAATCGCTCTCGGGGAGGTACGATATGCCTTCGCCATATATGCAACATGCGAAACCGAATATCATCGTCATAGGAGGGGGAACCGGAACGTTTACCGTGCTCACCGGACTCAAGAAACACCCTGTAGATCTCTCTGCCATCGTCACCATGTCTGACGGCGGCGGATCAACCGGCATTCTCCGCGATGAACTCGGCGTGCTCCCGCCCGGAGATCTTCGGCAATGCCTCGTAGCGCTCTCGGACGCGGATCAGGAACTTCGCGATCTCTTCCTCTATCGCTTTTCGAATGAATCTCTTTCCGGCCACAACTTTGGCAATCTCTTCCTTTCCGCCTTGGAAAAAACCGTCGGAGATCCTCTCAAAGCCATTGATGTCGCTCATCGCATTCTGCGCGTAAACGGGCGGGTGATCCCGGTTTCAAGCATTGCATCAAATCTTGTTGCATTGCTTAAAGATGGAACAGAGATCATCGGCGAGCATCGTATCGACGAACGAATCCCTGAACGATCCCCCATTCAAACCTGCCAACTCCGAC
This sequence comes from Candidatus Uhrbacteria bacterium, assembly GCA_018499965.2. GTDB lineage: Bacteria > Patescibacteriota > Patescibacteriia > 2-12-FULL-60-25 > 2-12-FULL-60-25 > 2-12-FULL-60-25. The sequence goes on along the minus strand of JAHBAS020000005.1, from coordinate 22,537 downwards.
CATCAGTCCCGGCAAATCCCGAGGCTGTCGAAGCGATTAAAAACGCGGATGCGGTCGTGATCGCTCCAGGAGATCTCTACACCAGTATCGTACCGGTCCTGCTCCCTGAAGGCATCGCTCAAGCGCTCGCATCCACACGAGCCACGATCATCTACATCGTAAACCTCGTAACCAAACCAGGACAAACCGACGGGTATACAGCAAACGACCATCTCGAAGCCCTACAGCGCCATCTTGGAGAACGAATGATCGACGTCGTCATCATGAATAGCGCACAAGCCGCTCCGGAACTTCGCCAACGTTACGAAGCCCAGGGAGAAGAGCTCGTGCAATGGACCGGACCCCTTTCATCAACGCGAACACGCGTGATCCTCGCTCCACTGATCGCAGACGATATTCAAGAACACGCTCCGCAAGATCGCCTCGTACGCAGCCTCATCCGTCACGATCAAGACAAGCTTGCACATGCGATCTTGATGGCACTATAGCTACGAACGGAAAACCGATCCTGCTATACTGTATACATGAAACGTGCACAAGTCATGAGCCACGCACAACGCGCGCAACGGCTCGGATCTTTTCTTTTGGAGATCGGGCTCCTGTATACCCTCATCTTCTTCATCCTGCATCAGCCGGGATATCCGAACATCGCCACGTACCTTGCGGCAGCGCTCATTCCGATCCTCGCGTTTTACGCCCATCGCCTTGAAGGCGCATTTCGCATCCCCTTCTTCGTGTGGGCGATTGGTCTTGGCAGCATTTTCCGGGAAGGACTCATGCCCGTCCTTTCCTCTCCGAGCACCCTGACATGGATCACAACTTTTCTCGGCATCCTTATTATCTTCGGCGGAGGTCTTGATCTTTCATTCGCGCATGTCCGCCGACTCATCTTTCCTATCCTCTCCATTTCCATTATCGGTGCCCTCGTTACAGCTTTTCTCTTTAGCGCCAGCCTCTCCGGTATCGCAACCCTCCTCCACCTTCCACTAAGCATTGGGACGATCGGCCTCTTGGGAGCCATGCTCTGCTCCACGGATCCGGCATCCATTCTCCCGACGTTTCAAATGCTCAAGTTGAAAAATCCGGATACCAAAACCATTGCCATTGCCGAAAGCGCCGCGAACGATGTCCTCGCCACGATCATGACCGTGGTCTTCGCCGGATTCGTTTTGAACAATACCAATGCCCCAGCCTCCCTTGGCGCCCTCTATGCCAATCTCTTAAGCGTGCACGTACTCTTGGACTTCCTCAAAGAGATCATTATTGGCGGACTCATCGGATATGCCAGCTTCTCCCTGCTCCATATCTGGAAGACGCAAGGACACGTTTCTCGAGCAAGCTTTCCATTCCTCATCGGTATCGCGGTCGCGAGCTTTTCCCTTTCAACACTCTGGGGTGGAAGCGGGTATCTCGCGACCTTCGTGGCCGGATTGCTCTTTGAACTCGGCACGGAGTTCCGGGCCGTTGAAGAATTTTTCATCAACCTCGTTGATGGCTTTATCAAGCCCGCAGTTTTCGTCCTCCTAGGCGGGCTCATTCTCCCAAGCTTCCTCGGCATCGCTGGTCTTGGGATCATCATGAGCATTATCTTCATGTTCCTCGTGCGACCGATCGCGGTTCTCACGTCCTTAGGATGGTTTGTTGGCCATCAAAATTTTGGCATTCGCGATCTCCTCTTCCTTGATGCCGTACGGGAAACCGGCGTGATCCCGGCCGTCCTGCTCCTCGCCTATATTCCGTCGCTCCCGGATGGAGAAATGGCTTTCTCTATCGGCGTCTGGGTCATTCTTTCAACCCTGATCGTCCTACCGCTTCTTACGTCCTGGTGGGCGAAAAAGCTCCAACTGGTTCGAGCGACATAAACGAAAAAATCCGATGGCTCATCCATCGGATTTTTTTATCTCAAGATCCACCGCCTATCGCACTTTTTGATACTTCACTTTTAGAACCGGCTCGTACTCCGCATCATACGCGTCCTTAAAGACCACCGGCTCGCCCTTCATGGCCTTTGTGAGCGCAATGTCATCCATGAGCAGCTGATCGCTCTTAATATCCATTTCAATCGCCTCAAGTTCCTGCAATTCCTTGGAGTATGCTTCCTTGATTTCCGTCTCCATACGCTTCCGCTTTGCGCGAATCGTCTCAAATTGTTCCTTCACTTCACGCAAGGGCGTAGAGGCATCAATACCGTCCTTGAACATCCCCTTTAAACGTTTACGTTCTTTCTTTTTGTCTTGAATGCGGTTGTAGACTTCTTGGATATCTTGCATAGCAGCGTCGAGTATAGCAAAACGACATTCAATCGATAAGTCCGTGCTATCATATAGCATAATCTATGAAATACTCGCTCGTGCTCGACGTGGGAACCACCGGTGTCAAAGCTTTTCTCTTTGATCATCATCTCCAACAAATCGGAAAAGCGTACGAGACCTATCCGCTCCATAAGCCAAAACGCGGATGGGTGGAACAAGATCCCAAGGCCATTCTCACCGCAAGCATTCGCGTGCTCCGAAGTGTCACGCATGCGAGCAAGCTCCCCATGACCGCGATCGAACGGATGGGCATCACGAACCAGCGGGAAACGATCGTGTTCTGGGATGCAAAAACCGGCACGCCGATCTATCCGGCCATCGTGTGGCAGGACGAACGAACGAAGGCACGATGCCAAGCGCTCGCAAAGCACCATCAAGGAGACGTTCGGAAGAAAACCGGTCTTCATCTTGATGCATACTTTTCTGCGTCAAAGGCCGAATGGCTCATGGAAAACGTTCCGAAGGCCAAAAAACTCCTTGATCAAGATCAGCTTCGTTTTGGCACGATCGATACGTGGCTCATGTGGCATCTCTGCACAAACCATCCTCACGTGACAGACGAAACGAATGCCGCACGAACGCTCCTCTTCAATATCCAAACGAAGGAATGGGATACCGACCTCTGCACGATTTTCCACGTGCCTATGGATATCCTCCCGGACGTGAAGCCATCCATATCCAATTTCGGAACCCTACTCCCATCCATCGTCGGTAGACCGATTCCGATCCAGGCCGTATGCGGAGATCAGCAATCAAGCTTCTTCGCCGCAGCCTCGTCAACAAAGGTTTCACCGGTAACAAAGATTACCTATGGCACCGGCGTCTTCTTGGGACAAAGCCTCGGATCAACCTTTAAACTCTCGGAAAATTTCTTTACCACGCTCGTCCCTCATGGCCACGAATCCGCATACGCCTTAGAGGCAAAAATCTGCGTGAGCGGTCCGGATGTTACGAAGCGTCTCAAGAATCCAAAAGCCCTCAGGACGTACTTCTATGAGCTCGCAAAAAAGGTAGATACGGAAATCAAAAAGCTCCCAAAGAAACCCAAGCAGCTCCTCATCGACGGCGGCAGCTCGCGAGACGGCCTTATTCTCGCTATTCAAGAAGAGGTTTCCGGGATCTCTACGCAACCGCTTATCTCCTATGATGGAACGGCGCTAGGGATTGCGATGATGCTTCTAAAATAACTTCACCGCGCAACTCGAATGAGTGCGCGGTGACAGAGTAATCTCACGAGAATCGCTTCTCTTTTTTTAGGAACGATTCTCTTCGTCCTCCATGCGGTCCCTATAGTATCGCCCAAGTCCCCAAAGACGCCGTTCCCCTTCATCTACCATCTTTCCCACCTGTCTCACCTGATAAACGACGAAGACTACGACAGCGAGGATGAGAACGAGTCCACCAAGCAAGATGAAGACGGCCGATCCATCATTATGAGATATATGGCTCGCTAGAATGTACATAGACACCTCCAGAAAAACTGATTTTTGTACTATGCCACAATAGCACCAATTTGTCAAGTCAAACTTACATCAAAAATATATAAAAACAAAGGAAACGATAAACCACTCATCACCCTATTACGACCGATAGTCCACCCCTACAGCCTCGGAGATATTTCGATACCCGTCTCGCTTTAATAGTTTCACCAAACCTCGATTGATTTCTCCGATCAACTGCGGACCTTCGTAGATCATCCCCGTAATCAGTTGAACAAGCGATGCGCCTCGCTTGATTTTAGCGTACGCATCTTCAGCACTAAAGACGCCGCCGCAGCCAATAAGGACGAAACGATCTCCGCATCTGGCATAGAATGCGGCGATGAGATTATCCGCTAATTCCTGCGTGGGCTTGCCGCTGATTCCACCTGTCGTAATTCCCTGCTTCGCAAGCTCCTGCGCGATCCCCGAACGCTCATACTGCTTCGTCAAATTCGAAATGATAAATCCCTGAACATTATGATGCTCTGCAACTGTTACCATGGCATCGACCTCCGAGATCGGAAGATCAGCGGATACTTTTACAAACCTCGGTTTACCCGTTTGCACGGAATCCAGCGCTCCTAAGAGACGATCCATGGCCTCTGGGTTCTGGAACGACTGCCCGCCAAAGGAATTCGGACAACTTACATTGATCGTGTCGTAATCTCCGATGTCTTTAAATAAACGTATGGACTTTAGATGATCTTCAATCCCCGCTCCATCGACCGCGCAAACCTGGGAATTGGTCTTTGCCATATTGACGCCGATCGGACATCGAAAAACTTTTCCTTCTAAACGCTTCGCGATGACTTCCGCCCCTTTATTTGGCAGTCCGTAATTCACAACCAAACCTTTGAGCTTCGCTAGTCTCCATAATCGCTTCTTCGGATTTCCTGCACATGGTTCAGCGGTAATAGATCCAATCTCTTCAAATCCAAATCCAACAGATGGAATGATATCCGCAAGCTTTCCATTCTTATCAAATCCTCCGGCAAGACCGACGGGATTCGAAAATCGAATGCCCAAAACTTCCTGCTCAAGCATCGGATGCTGATAGGCAAAAAACACAGACGTGAGCCATCGCGTTATCCCGAATCGCCCCAGAGCGCTCCCTGCCCCAAGCATACGATCGTGGATGACTTCTGGATCCATCCGAAAAAAGATCGGCTTCAACACCTGCTTATACCCCCAACGAAAAAAGGATGGCGCAAACATACCCATCTAGGGTACGGGAACGGACGTGAGAGAGCAAGAAAACCCCCTTCATCCAAAATGCCCCATACTCGCTGCGGCATTCGCTTTGAGGCGTTCGAGGAAGGCAGTGCGAGCCTCTGGGAGGAGCTCGTCTTTTCCCGCCCAAATTTCCAGCGCAGGATATTGCAAGGCGCGGGCATAACAGAACGTCACTGGCCACGGATATGGTCCGAGTTTGGCAATGGCATTCAAGTTCAACGTGGCCTGCTCGCTCGTTTGTCCGCCAGAGAGGAACACGACACCGCCCATTTCATCTGGAATCGTCGCACGCAAACATCGGGCCGTGGCTTCGGCAACATGATCCGGAGATGCGACCTGACCAGACGTATCGCCTGGAACGATCATGCTTGTTTTCATCACAGCGCACGAAAGATCCACACGGAACAACCGCATGGTATCGATGACGGTTTTGAGCGTTCGCGTTGTCACCTGCTCTGCTACTTCCATGGTATGCGATCCACTCAAAAGGACTTCAGGCTCCACCATCGGGACGATCCCCGCTTCCTGACATCGCAAGGCGTAGATTGCCAATGACACGGCATTCAACCGGATGCAGGCGTCCGAAGGAATATCTTTCCCAATACGGATCACCGCGCGCCACTTCGCGAACTCCGCTCCGAGATCCGCATACTCTTTGAGCCGATCCGCCAACCCGTCCAACCCTTCTGTCATTGACTCTTCTGGAAAGCCCGGGAGGTCTTTCGTTCCCCCATCCACCTTAATTCCGGGAACAATGCCCCGATCCGCAAGGGACTTGGGAAACGGCACGCCGAGCGAATCCGTCTGACGCAATGTTTCATCAACGAGGATCACACCACTCATGTACTGCTCCACGCCGGGAGCGGAAAGATAAAGTTCACGGAACCTTCGGCGATTTTCCGGCGTTGATGGAACGCCGATCGGATCAAGTCGTTTCGAAGACGATTTCGTACTCTCATCTGCGGCAAGAAGCCCCTTCCCCGCAGGAAACATCGCTTTCACGATTTCACGCAATGAACGTTGTGACATATTGAGCTATAGGATACCAGAAAACACCCCATCATGGCGAAGGACAACAGAAAAAGGTAAAATGAACGTACACGTATGCCTCACATCCTCACGCCCTTCCTCCAGCCGACGCTATTCGCCGGTATCCTTGGCACGCTTCTCGCGATGACGGGTGAGGTCTACGCAAAATTCAAACGCCACCGTTCCGGATACGGCACGATCTTCCATAGCGTCAACGGTAAACCGGTAGACCTCGCACGCATCCGATTAGTCGATACCCATGGTCTCACGGTCGCCTCTGCGGTCACGGACGCCTATGGCCACTATCGCCTCACGGCCGCTCCAGGCGAGTACGTCGTCGACGTGCTAAAGCCGGGATACGTTTTTCCATCGTTCTTTTTAAAGCAGCATCGACGCAGCAAGATGTATGACAATGTCCTTTCGTCGAGCCGCATTAAAATCAAGGACTACGGCATCATTACCAAGAACATCCCGATCGATCCAGTGGAAGGCATGTCCACGCGTTCAAAAGTCTTTCGTCGATGGATCGTCCTGAGCGACAATGCCCAACTCGCCATCGCCTATGCGAGTCCGGTCTTTGCGACGATCTATCCCCTAGCCTCAAAAAAACCACTCATCCCATGGCTGATCTACGCCGTCTTTGTCCTTATCACACTCTGGCGCATCGTCACGTTCCAACCAGGAAAACCCGCGTATGGAACCGTGAAAGACGCCAAATCCGGAGAACCGATCACGCGTGTCGTCATTCGATTATTTGATGCGCAATTCAATAAAGTCCTCAATACGCAAATCACCTCTCCAAAGGGACGATACGCTTTTCTCGTAAACCGCGGATCGTATTACATGACGCTTCAAAAAGCGGGATACAAACCCGTACGTTTGAACTATCCGAATATCACCAAAGACAGCTATCCTCTTGCGACGAATGTCCAGATGAAACCAACGGGGAATGCACCGTCGGTCGACGACTAACGGTCGACGGCTAACGGTCGACGGCTAACGGTCGGAGAGAATCGATCCCGTCAGCCGTAGACGATAGACCGTCGACGCTATTTGGTCCGAACTCCTGTAAAAAAGCTCTTCGCTCCTTCAACTGACGCTCCAAGTGATTAGCCGTTTGGCGATACACGTCGATCATGTTCCGGCAAAACGTCGCATCAGATAAAAATGTCATTTTCCCAAGGGCAACCGAGGCCTCATCCGCATGCACGCGCACGGCGTGAATCATGTTTTCGAGCACGGATTCTAACATAACATTCCGCAACGGCAATTCATCGCGCTCTATTGAAAAGTCAGGATGATGCGTCACGGATTGCCAGGTCCGAATCACTTCGCATCCCACGGCATTGAGATGGCCATGACAAAGGTCCTCCCACCAGTCTTCAATATCATCACAAAGCTGCTTTGCACAGATCACCCTCGTAAAAAAAGACTCCGTCGCCTGGACGAACGGATGGTTCGTAGCGACTCCAGATCGAAGAAATATCGATACGCAACCAATGAGATGTCCAAGCGAACGTTCGGCAAGCTCCGGCCCTTGATAAAATGCGCTCGGAAGGAACTCGGGAAGTTCATATGCTCCACCCAGAGCGTGAATGAGACGACAGCACTGAAGCTCGTGTGCGTTCGCAACATCGCAGCGATCAAGCGTATTCCGCGCATATGCAGCCACGGCCGGTCCGAGCGCTTGATAAATACCCATCATCTCACGCAGGCAGAATGGCACCATCGATAAGGTATGCGCGCCATGATCTTCGTCGAGATAACGATCCAAAACCGTATAAGCCATCCATCCGTACGTATGCGCAACGCAGAGCATTCGAACGACTTCCGGAGAAACGGAAATGATCGACGGATCAATTCCCTTAAAAAAGAAAAGGGGAAGACGCGTCTTTTCCCCACGCTGATCACGTCCGAACATCGCCTGTAATTCATCCTCGACATCCAATCGCAACGATTCGCCAACAAGACTCATCCTTCGTTGAATCAGCGGAACGATATAAGAATCATGATGATACTCAACATGAGCCTTATCCGTTTTCTTTAATGAATCATTTTGATGATCATATCTTTTTTTCTCCTGCAACACAAAAACTCCCTGTTTTGCCAACCACTCATTTAGAGGATTGAGAACAATGTCCTGCGTACGTAAAAACCGAGCGATTTGAACATTCGTCTCAAGATCAGGCTCATCCTGGCTGCCGATTCGGGATCGGTATGGCCCACCTTCTCCAACTTCACATTGCGTCAAAATCCATGCAGCAGCAGCCACCCATTCCGACTGCATCAGATCAGGATCCCGATCCGCAACGTATGCGAGAGATCGAAAAAGCCCCTCAAGCGGAAACGCTCCAGACCTCACAGAAAAAATAGACGAAGACACGCCTGCTATGAGAGCGTCTTGCTCTCTTTTTCGCACTTCAAAAGACGTCATGCAATCAAGTATTCGCCTCGGGCAAAGAAATGGTAAACGTACTCCCCTGACCAACGACGCTTTGTACCTGCATAGACCCGCCAAAATCTTTCTTTACGATATCAGATACCGTTGCCAATCCGATTCCCAATCCCTGTTCTCGTTTTGTTGTAAAAAACGGTTGAAAAATCTTTGAAAGATCTCCTTCGGGAATACCGCATCCATGATCCCGAATGGTCATATATATGGTTTGCTTTTCTCGCTCCAGCGAGACGATGACATCCCTCGTGCCCTTTCGCTCTATCCCTTCGTAGGCATCAATAGCATTACTCATAACGTTCATCACGATCTGGCCAAATTTTAACAGATTTCCCTTGATCGTTATCCGGTCATCTAATTTTAATCGCACCTGCACATGCGCTTTTCTCGCCTTATACCCCAAAACATTCACGATATCCCTTATTTCTTCCGCAGGATGGAAGAGCGCAACGACTTCATGCTGCTGTAATTGCTTTCGAACCGCTCCGATATACCCCTCCATGCGCTTTGCGGCGCTCATAGCCCGATCAAGATGCTCCCGTACCGGAAGGAGGCACTCCCCACTCTCTTTGGACAATTGATCCAGGCTCAACGAAACCGCAGTCAGTGGATTCGCGAGATCATGAAAATGCCCAGAGGCCATTTTTCCGAATTCCGCGAATCGGTAGAGCTGCCCGATTTGATCCATCTGCGCCTGCTTCAAGGCTCGCGTCCGTTCTTCTACCTTCTCTTCAAGCGAATCACGTTCTTTTTTCAATGCCGCTTCAGACGCTCTGGCGCGAATCAAGGACCGCTCCGTTTCCCTATTCGAAAGCCATGCCACGATCGCGATCGCGAACAAGGTTACGACGAGTGGAACGATATCAGAAACCACGAACATCGGCTCCGTGCGCCAATCGTATTCCGGCACAAAAACCCCTCGGCTCTGCAAAAAATAAACCGTCAACATCGTCACGCTGACAATGCCCGTCACAAGGAAAGAAAATCGCGTCGCAACAAGCACGCTGCTAATCGTCACAAGTAAGGCGAGCAGCAATACGAGCTCCGGAACCGTGACACCGTATCGAACCATGACGATCACCGTGGGGAGGTACAACGAAATAAGCAATCCGGCGATCGCCGTTCGGATACGACCACGTCGCGATACCCATAACAGGAGACCATACCAAGCGCACCATAAACCCACGGAAGCCGGATGAACGCCTGAATATGACGAATGGGCGACCATCGCCTGCCATGCGGCAACCATACCCATCACCGCCGTCACGACGATCAAACTCACCAAAAGGATATTGGCAAGATGTTCCTGACGTCGATCATCTTCATTCGTCGAACGGGCATCAATATACATACGGCGCAATGCGATGGCGCCATTCTGTAACAAAGACCATGCAAAAGACATACGAAAAGAATAGCGCCACGCACACTACGCCCAAGGTAAGGCGACAATGCCTACAGCCAACACACCAGCCGTAGAGCGAGAAGCCTTGCTCGTGAGAACGGCCTTGAGAACGTTCTGCATAGAGATGAATGATTAACGTTGTAAACCATTCCCATACCTCCGTCAATGAGGCATGAGCCGTACAACGCCCCTCCGACATTTTCTGACCAGGAAAATGGGTAGACCTTTAATGTGGCCCGCCAAGGATAAAGAAATGATAAAGCCTGTAGATAAAGAAAAAATGAAATATTTCATTTTTTCTTTGTATCTCTACGATTTCAACCTATTCCACTACCAGCGCATCAACGCGATACCCAACCCCTGGCATCGTATGAATCAATCGCCCATGCGCTCGCTGATGATCGATCTTTTTACGTAAACTCAAAATATGAGACTCGATGGTATTGGAATGCACACCAACAGCTCCGCCCCACACATCCGTAACAAGACGTTCACGGGAAACGGCTGAACCCTTATGCCGAAGAAGACACTCGAGAAGAGAGAACTCTTTGCGCGTGAGATAAATCGGTTTTCCCTGAACGGAAACCTTATGCGCTTTCACATCCATCATTAAATCACCCACGTTTAAAACATCGCTTTTCAATGCTTTCGGTCGACGAAGAAGTGCTCGAATACGAGCTAAAAGCTCTTCGCTGGAAAACGGTTTGCCAAGATAGTCATCTGCGCCACAATCCAATAGCTCGGCCTTCGTTAACGGTTCAGATTTGACCGAGAGCATGATGATGGGCACGCAAATACCTGATTCACGAACCTCTTTACAGGCCTCCTTTCCGTCCATACGAGGCATCACGTAATCCATGACGACGCAGTCATATTCACGTTTCTTGATTTTTCCAACCGCCTCACGGCCGTCAGAGGCTGTATCAACGCTATAACCTTCTAAAACAAATTGAGATTGGAGAGAATCACGGATGTCTTCCTGATCCTCAACGATAAGAAGTGTGTGCATAACAAGATCGCTTGCATCGTACTCGTTTTTTCAGATCTCTGCAACGGATATCTTTTCATTTTCTTTAGAAAAAATTGATCTTTTGACCTCTACCCATCCAAATCGAACATGCTATACTCAATCATGAGGTGCATCATGCACTCTCTACCTATTTATGACAACAATACACGACTTCGTTCGCGAAGCCCTCACGAAAGGCGCTTCACGAAACGACATTAAGAAGGCCCTGCTAAGCGCCGGCTGGCAACAAGATGAAGTGACGAACGCCCTTGATGGCTTTTCTGACGTTGCATTCGTCATCCCTGTTCCGAAACGAAAACCATACGTTTCTGCACAGGAGGCATTCATGTACCTCGTTCTCTTCCTTACGCTCTACATCAGCGCCATCAGCCTAGGAACGCTCTTATTCCAATTCATCAATCGAGCCTTCCCCGACCCGCTTCTGAACGATTATGGACGTCTCGCTTCCCTCGGACTGATCCGCCAAGCGACTGCCTCCTTGATCATCGCGTATCCGATCTTCGTTGCGATCACCATGATCCTGCGACGAGCCATTGTGAAGGATCCGGAAAAACGCTCTTCGAAGATCCGTAAGTGGCTTACCTACATTACGCTATTCATCGCTGCTGGCATCATCATCGGAGATCTTATCGCGCTCGTCATGAGCCTCTTGAACGGGGACCTTACATTACGATTCGTTCTCAAAGTCCTCACGGTTGGAGGTATCGCCGGGGTTATTTTCGGGTACTACCTCTGGGATCTAAAACGTGACAATGAATCCGCTTCCTAATATGAAACGCCCGAATTTTCCTTTTCCGCTTTTCCCGAGCATCATTACGGCAATCATTGCGATCTCCGTCATCGCCGGACTCATTACCGCCGGATCGCCAACCGAAGAACGACTACGTCGGTTTGACGATCAGCGCATCTCTCGATTAGAGCAACTCCGCTTCGGAGCCATTGATTCCTTTTACGCGGATCGCGGAACCCTTCCACAAACGCTGAACGAAGCCCAGGAGTTTTGGGCAGGAGATGGAACCACGTTCGTTGATCCGAGCACGCAAACGCCGTTCGAATATCGCGCAACCGGACCGGATACGTACGAACTCTGCGCCACGTTTGATCGCCCAATGGACGCCGAACAAGTTCGAATCCAGCCGACATGGGAACACGGAGCCGGTCGTACCTGCTTCAACTTCACCGCTCGAACAACTGGAAGCAAAGCCATTCCTGCCGAAACCGTGGTCTACCCGAAATAAGAATGGATTTCGCCCTTCACGAATTCATCGCTTGGACCGTCACGCACCTTGGAACAGCCGTGGCGGTCCTTTTTGCGGTGAATATCGCATTGGTCGGATTCGTGATCCTGCTTGAAAACCGAGAACCGGAACGATCCCATAGCTGGCTCCTCGTCCTTTTCGCGTTCCCGTTCGTCGGCTTTATTCTCTACATCTTCTTCGGACACAATTGGCATCGCAAATCACGCGAAGCGCGACGCCTCGGCATGCGCATGCTCGCACGATGGAGAGAGATCGCCGATCGCGATGCCACACTCCTCCCTGCAGACACCCCGAATGCCGAACGTCGACTGCGAGCGCTCTCAACGACCACGACGGGTTTTTCGCTCACCAAAGGAAATGCCGTCCGTATCCTTACGGATGCGCATGAAAAATACCCCCATCTCTTCGTCGCACTTCGAAACGCCAAACGGACGATCGACCTTGAGTACTACATCTTCCGATACGATGAAATCGGACTTGAGATCATCGATATCCTGATCCAAAAAGCGAAAGCCGGAGTCAAGATACGCTTTCTCGTGGATGGCATGGGCAGCATCGGACTCGGCATGAAAGTTTTCGCGCGCATGCGAGCCGCAGGCATCCAGGCGCACTACTTCGCCCCGCTTTCCACCTTGCTGTATTTCTTCAAAGTAAATTATCGGGACCATCGAAAAATCGTCATCATCGATGAAGAAATCGTTTTTACCGGAGGGATTAATATCGGTAAAGAATACCTTGGGAACTCCGAGCGCGGACCATGGCGAGACACCTCGATCGAACTTCGCGGACCATGCGTAGGACAATTCATCGAAGTATTCCAGGAATCGTGGACGCGTACCACGAGAACATCCAGACAAACTATCCCGCAACCGGCTTCCGTGGGAACTGACACGATTAACGTGATCTCCAGCGGACCAGATTCGGATTGGTATGCCATTCAACGCATCTACCTTGAACTCATCCACCAAACGGACCGTCACCTCGTGGTTCAAACGCCGTACTTCATTCCAGACGCCGCCATCCAAGAAGCGCTCATCAACGCTGCGCTTCGAGGCGTAAACGTGGAACTCTTCATCCCCCGCTACCCGGATACGCCGCTCTTTCGCTGGGTAGCCATGACCTATATCGGCGACCTTTTACGTGCCGGTGTGCGCGTTTTTGAATACCCCGTTGGCTTCCTCCATCAAAAAATCCTCATCTCCGATGCTATCTTGGCAACGGTCGGAACCTGCAATATCGACCTCCGAAGTTTTCATCTCGACTTCGAAGTCAATGTCCTCATTTCCGGCTCGCAAGCCATCCGCCATCTATTGGAAGATGCGGAGCGTGACAAAGCCGCCTCCCAAGAGCTTACGTACGAAACATACCTTCAACGTCCGCTCCTTGTTCGCGTGCGTGAATCTCTTGCGCGACTGATCGGTCCGTTATTGTAAGTCCGTTTCAGTATCGGTATCAGTTTTTTTTATTTCTTCATGCGATGAGATGTGGTATACTTGCGAAGAATTTTTTATGGCCATCAAAAAACGTCACAAGCAAGCGTGGGTCGTTTCTGCGGACATGGGATACGGACACGATCGTGCAGCGCACGGCATTGAAGAACTCTCGTACGGAGGATTCATCACAGCCAACCACTACATAGGCATCCCAAAACAAGACCGCAATCTGTGGAAAGAAACGCGGAGAGCCTACGAAGCCATCTCTCGACTCAAACCCATTCCAATCATCGGCGATTTTCTCTTTGAGGCCATGGATCGCTTTCAAGAGATTCCTGCTTTCTATCCCCGTCGAGATCTTTCCAAGCCAAGCATACAACTTCGCATGAGTTATAAGCTCATCGAACGTGGACTCATGAAGCACTTGGTAAATAAACTCATCGCAAAACGAAGGCTTCCCGTGATTTGCACTTTTCCGCTCACCGCTCTTGCCATGGAATACCATGGATACCCAGAGGATATCTATACGATCGTAACGGATACCGATATGGCGCGCGCATGGGTTCCACCAGATCCGAAGCGGAGCAAGATCCAGTATTTCGCGCCAACGGGTCGCGTCGTCGAACGCCTCAAACTCTATGGCGTCCATCCGGATCGTATCCACTACACCGGTTTCCCGATTCCAAAAAAACTCATCGGTGGAGCAGACGCCAAGGTTCTTAAAACCGATCTCGCGCAACGCATTTGCAATCTTGATCCAACCGGCGCTTTCACCAAACGCTACTGGCGTACGCTTGAAGCGGAATTTGGGAGCACCGTCTGCAATGCAAAAAAGAAGAGTCGACCGGTAACGATTACGTTTACGGTCGGAGGCGCGGGCGCACAACGTCAGCTCGCCATTCAGATCGCCAAATCTCTTCGCGAAAAACTAGCCAAAGGTATTTTTAAACTCGTCCTCGTTGCCGGAACACATAAACAAATCGCCCGCTACTTCCAATTCCATCTTCGCTTCAACGGGCTCGGCAATCTCATCAATAAAGGGATCGAGATCTATTACGAACCGGAACGGCACGCATACTTCAAAGGCTTTGACGCTATTCTGCGACGTACAGATATTCTCTGGACAAAACCATCAGAACTCTCCTTCTATACCGGACTCGGACTTCCGATTATCATGTCTCCTCCGATCGGTTCCCAGGAAGAATTCAATCGCCTTTGGCTCCAAAACGTAGGAGGAGGCATACAAATGGCAAATGCAGATACCTGTAATGAATGGCTACAGGATTGGATCAATAGCGGAGCCCTAGCTCGCATGGCTTGGAATGGCTACGTAGAAGCCCCGACCCATGGCGCACATCGCATCGAAGCCGTCATCACCGGAGAAGACGGCGTCCTAGAACCCCCACCACTGATCGTTTAACGAGAGGTAAAAGAAACACATTCATAAAAATCAGGCATTTCTTAACAAATACCTGATTTTTTGATTTTCTCTTTATCTAAGCATCACCCTGACTTGACGCCTACGCCAAAAAATCGTAAGGTTCTTGATCACCTTTCACATCCCCAAGAACTGGAGGTTACACCATGGATGCTACCAATCCACGGCATCCTATAGAGAGTGCCGTCATGTCAAAACGACTCGAAGAAACCCTGCATCTCAATCCAGCAGAAGTCGACGATTTAGCGACACTCTGGATGTACGAGCTCTTCAAGAAGCACTACTTCGGCTCACAGCTCTTCTTCACGCAACCGCCCTTCGATCCCCGGAATCCGGCTCAAGCATTCTTGCCGCCGATATTCATGGTGCAGCAATTGGAATCGACCACGCGACGACTCCGTGAACCTACACCTGATTTCAAACATCGGCTCCAAAATCTCGTTGAAATCCTGGGAGGTACGACATTGAGCTTGCGGGCCATTGCCCGTTCCATCCTTCAACAAACCCTCGGACATCGAGATCAAAAACGCGTGATGTACGAAGTGGTGACCACGAGCGATAGGACGAAGAAACCCGGACGCATCATCCACCCCAAGATCTATCGCACAAGGAATGACTAACGCCCGATCCCGCCCCAACCCCAGTTCCCAAGGAACCTTCCGAAAGGAACTCCGAACGCCAGCACGAGACCTCTCTCCCGTGCTGGCTGTTTGTTTTAACGCAAGTCCGTCGAGAGTGCTGATTTCTGAAATACCTTCGTCAAGCTGCATTTCGACCTACGGGCATACGGGCCTACGATCTTATGGACCTGCCTTTTATTGACAAACCAGCTAGCCTCCTGTTTACTAGAAGACATTGCCTAAAAGCATGGTGTTTTTAGGTCGCAACTTCAAGGAGGAAAGAATGCTAGCAAAGCAGCAAACTGATGACGCCCAAGGAATACCCCTGTTTCAGACCGTGGGACACTCCCTCGTTCTGAAGCACGAGCCAACGACACGTATGTTGGCAGGAATACTTCCGCCAACGCGAGCGAATCTCTTGCCAACGATCTTGGTCGTGCCCTTCTCTTATGCCATCGGCAAGGGCCGCAAACACTCTCGTGAAGAGAGCGTCGAGAGACTCGTTCAAGCGAACTGCACACTCATTCTCGCACAGAACATCGACGGCGGGATGAAGAAACGCCTGCGGAAAAAGCTCATCGCCTTTAGAGAGCTTCCGCTCGAAACCCTCCAAGCCATTGCGGCCATTCGGACGCGCGGAGGACCGATCGCTATCCAGATATTCTCCGACCACATACGTTTTTCTGCTCAGAGCAACGGCGAAGGAACGATCCCTATCGATACTCGCGGGATTGATTCCTACACGTTCCGAAGGATGTCATACTTCCCCAGACGCACATGGCTAGACCTCGAACGAGAGGTCAACGCCGCCCAGGAAGTGTTCGCGGAAGATCCAGCCCCATCCGGTGTCAACATCTGTTCCGCCGCCCAGGCTGTCGACGAATCCCCTTTTAGCCTCGCCTCAACCGCTTAGCTCACATTCTTTCCATCCACCTCCTCCAAACCACGCGCGTCGGTCACACTCCTGTGGCCGACGCGCGATCTATTTTAGAAGACTAACTGCGTCCCGTAGACCGTTCGCTGTCAACTCATATTTCCCATCTTCCATCACCCCCTCTATACTAACTCCACTCCTATGACCATCTTTTTATTCGTGCTTTTTGCTATCTTTACCGCTAGCGCCTTTTCCAAGATGTCCGAGCGCATTCAAAAGCTCGAATCACGGATCAATCACTTAGATCCGCAAAGCGCAACCAAAACGGAAGCCGCAAAACTTACCGCGAACGGTCTACAGCCGACGACCACTCCTGAGCCAGGAGCTGCTCCGATCATCACCCAAAAAACCTCTCCCAAACCCCAAACCGACCTGGAATTCAAAGTGGGTGGAAAAGCCTTTACCGTCATCGGTGTGATTGCCGTACTCTTTGGCGCCGGATTCTTTCTCCGATACGCCTTTGAAAACAATCTCATCTCCCCGCTTCTCCGTATCATCCTTGGAATCATCGCCAGCGTCGCTTGTATCGGGCTTGGAGAATGGCTACAGAAGAAATATAAGAACTACGGACAAATCCTCATCGGACTTGGATTAGGCCTCGCCTATCTCGTGTGCTATGCCGCACTCCATCAATACCACCTTATTGCATCCAGTATCGCCATCACGATCGCGATCATCGTCACAGCGATCGGATTAGCGCTTTCCGCATACCATCGCTCTGCGCCTCTTGCCGTCGTGGCCCAGATCGGTGGATTCTTAACACCTATTATCTTAGGAAGTGACCACCAGGATCCGCTCATCTTCTTTACCTATCTCTTCATTCTCAACATCGCTACACTCGCCCTGGCTTTCTTCCAGTCATGGAGCTCAACCGCGCTTATTGGCCTTATTGGTACGGCAATCGTTTTCCACGCGTGGACGCCTAGCTTTTTCTATACACGAACCCAAGAATGGGTTCTTCCGAGCGTTTTCGCAACGATCTTCTTTCTCATCTTTGCGGTCACGAGCCTGACAAAATACCTCTACCGACGTCATTCGAATACCCGCATGGATCTCGCGGTCGTTGCCCTCAACCCCGCCATCTACGCCTTTACATTCTACGGACTCATCCCGTTCGTCTATCGCGATTGGCTCGGCGTTTTCCTTGGCGTCCTCGGCGCGGCATACCTTGGTCTTACACGGCTGATCCAGCAAAAAACGAAACAGGATATCCAGTATCAAAATGCTCTTAGCATTATCGGATTCGTATTCATTGCCATGGCACCGGTCATCACCGCACTTCATACAGATACCATTGCTATCATATGGGCAGTCTGTGTAAGCGCCCTCGTGGCATGGGGGTATCTCATCCGTTCCCGCGTTCTCGTGGTCCTGGCGCATGCTCTCACGTTTGGCATCATCCTGCGTGTTGTTATAAGCAATTTCATCGACACGTCCATTCAAACTCCGTGGATCAATCAGAACTTTCTTACGAATGTCTGTATCATCCTCACATTTGCCGTTACGGCCGCCATTCACTGGCATCATCACCGTAAATCACAGATGCCGGAAACGATCACGAGTTTGGAAGCAAAATCCCTCTTCTCCCTAGTGACCACCGAAGCGTTTCTCTTGGCGGCGTTCGTTATCAACCACCAGGTTGGGGCGCTAGTCTCCACGAAACAGGTATGGGGCGTTGCTATTCTCGGCATCCTCTTCCTCGTCGCGGGCTGGATCGCTTGCGCGTTTTCATCGCTCCCGCTTCGCGTGGCCGTCTATGCCTCGTACGCACTCCTAGCCCTTCGGACGCTCGCCCTTCACACAAATACCGTCTCCGCTCGGGAGTTCATGCTGAATCCGCGTATCTATGCGATCAGCATCTTCATCGCTTCTCTCGCCATCTTCGCTTTCCTGATCCAAAAACGATACGCGAACAACCTCAGAGAAGCGGAACGAACAGCTATGAGATCCGTGCTCTTCGTAGCCGTACACGCGCTCGTCATTTGGCTTATCAGTTCAGAGATCTCTGGATGGTTTACCCGCAAAATCTACGCACTCCGTAACGAGTTGCCGTACTCGCTCGTCGCCGCCAAGAACGCTTCGCTCTCTATTTTCTGGGCTATCTACGCGCTCGCCGTTCTCGTCTTCGGCATCATGAAACGATCCCTCATCGCCCGACGGTTCGCCATCGCGTTTCTTGGATTCACGATTCTCAAAGTCTTCCTTGTGGACACATCCTCGCTCAGTAACCTGTATCGATTCGCTTCCTTCATGACACTCGGCATTCTCTTGCTCGTCGTGGGATACCTCTACCATCGCTTCCGTGATCAAATGAAAAAGTTCGTGGCCGAATAGCTTTCTCACCAAAAAATCTACATAGAGATAAAAAGATGATTGACGAGATCATCTTTTTACCGTATACCTTCCTCCGAAGTCGCACCTCTCACAAGGAATTAGAACCATGGAAAAACTCCTCATCACTTGCCGTCACGGAGCGTATGACGAAACCACATGCCACCTCAATAACGATGGAGAATGGCAGATGAAAGCACTTGCCGCCTGCCTGAAACCTATTATCGAAGATCGAACGATGTGCGTCCTGTCATCCACAGCGGATCGCGCCATAGAAAGCGCAGAGATCCTCCGAGACGACTTCGGGCTCAATGCCATAGAACGACACGAGCTTCTCTGGTCAGAATCAGGACGTAGACCTGATTATGAAAAGGTTAAGGCTCTCGTCAAACGAATGCTCCTCACCTCCGATATCGTCATCTTGGTCACGCATCTGGAATACACGAATGGATTCTCTCGATATTTCATAGATGAAACCGTCGGGAAAACGCTTGGGTCAGTCGAACTGCAAAAAGGACAAGCTCGTATCACCAGCACAGACGGAGCAACGGACTACGTTATCATCCCCGTGCAACCACCGAGGATCATCGCTGCCGCATACGACGATGCTGCATACAAGCCTCATTCCCCACCTCCTCGTCAACAGACGACGACTGTTTTAGATGATGGTGACAATGATTTTCCGTTCTGATCCCCCCCTCCTCTGGTTCAGAAACGCCATGACGAGGCTACGCACCTGCTCACATGCGTAGCCTCTTCTATTTCTCCAAACATCGCCTTTCTTCCCCATTCCGGGTAAAATACATCCCGTGAACACGTCAGCGATCAACTACTGGAAACTCTCAGGCTTTATTTTGGCCTGCGTGTATTTTATTTACTGCATCACCCATCTTTCCGCCTGGCATTTCATCGATGGCGTAAACCTCATCATCCACGAAGCTGGACACATCGTCTTTGCGCCATTCGGAACATTTCTTCAAACCCTCGGCGGCTCTTTTCTTCAAGTCTTCGTGCCTTTCGTCTTCACCTACTATTTTTGGCGACAGAATCTTTTCGTAGAATCTTCGATTGTCCTCCTATGGGTTGGCCAAAACCTCGTAAATGTTTCCGTGTACGCTGGCGATGCAATTGCCATGCAACTCGAATTACTCGGCGGAGACGTCACGGGCCATGATTGGCACAATCTCCTCGTCATGACCGGACTCCTGCCCCACACCGCCCTCATCTCACATCTCATCTACGGAGCTGGAATCATCACCGTGATCGCCGCGATCGGCATCGGGATCTGGAACAGCGTCATCAATCCAAAAGTTGAAAGCATCGTGTAGCAACAGTGGTATAATACGCTCTATATCTATGAAACACGCTCTTCTCGTCTTTCTTTTTATCACCCTTCTCTCGCCGCTTGCATTTACCGTGCACGCTAAAGAGCTCTCAACCGGTAGCTTGATCAAAGGATCTGGATCCGCGGTATACCTCTACATAGATGGAAAACGATTCGCCTTTCCAAATGAGAAAGTCTTCTTCTCCTGGTATCAAAACTTCGACACGGTTACCACGATCTCCGATCAAGAGATGTCCGCCATTCCCCTCGCCGGCAATGCCACGTACCGACCAGGAAAGCAGCTTGTCAAAATGACAACAAATCCAAAAGTCTATGCCATTAACGAAGGAAATGTCTTGCATTGGATTCCGAGCGAAGCCCTTGCGATCGAGACGTTTGGCAAAGATTGGGCGCAGATGGTCCATGACGTTCCAGACACGTTCTTTTCAGACTATAACGTTGGGACGAACATCAACTCCTCATCGGACTATCCTGTACAAACCATTCTGGAAACCTTTAACGCGCCCGAAAAAGCCATTGAGAAAACCATCGCATCTGAAACGCCGGCCGCAACATCCGAAGCCAAGCGTCCCATTCCTTCGAGCGCCGTTGTGACGCATGAATACAACGTTGGCTACTGGGCTAGTTCAACGCAGCCCATTCCTCAACTCGCACAATGGTTCGAAGAACAATCCGCCGGATGGACGAAACAACTCGATGTCTCAAAGGAAGATCTGACTTCGCGAGTGCTGAACTTCACTAAATCCACCGGAGATCACTTCACCCACCGATCGCTCTTCTTCACGAAAACCCCAGAAACGACGAGCTCCACCTATCAAACGGAATTCATCTTCTCCGAAGTCGCCTTCCTGCCAGGGTATCTCGCCTATCCAAAAGCGATCATCCTGGATGCGCCTGAACAGAAAAATGGGACATACGATTTCACGCAATTCACCACCGAGGCGACATCCACGGTTCTTGACTGGTATGCACGTACTGGCGCAGCAACAGGATGGTCCGCCCCAACATATCAAACAGACCCGCTCAATCCACTGTATCGCCTCACGATGCAAAAAGAACCACAGACGATGACCGTAGAAGCTGTGACGCTCATTAGAATCAATGACCTCGTATACGATCTCAATACCAGGTACTCGACGACATCGACGAAGTAAACTCTCAAACAAAAAAAAGAAGCCACGAAGGCTTCTTTTTTGTTGCAACGTTTAACGTCGCATTTCTTGCAATTTGGTCTCGCGTGTAACGCGATGGTAGCCCGTAGGGGAATCGGACCCCTGTTACCAGGATGAGAACCTGGTGTCCTAACCACTAGACGAACGGGCCATGGTGTTCACGAACGCCGTGGCACAGAGCCATGGCAATCGAAAACATATGAACGATTCTACCCACCTTTCTGCCATTCATCACTCATTCGAACGAGGAGGAACGGCGCCTGGAGCGGTTCAGCCATGATTTCTTTAACTGCTTTTTCCATACGTGACCCTTGCGAACCCTTGATCAAAACAAGATCTCCAGGGACGATAAGGTCTTGCAAGAATCGGCCAACATCCTCGCTGGATTCAAAGGATCGAATACGAGATTCTGGGAATCCTTGCTCCGTTGCGGCGCGAGCGATGGCGCGCCCGAGTGTACCACAGGTGACCAAGAAGTCAATGTCGATATCTGCTACGGCATGCCCTACATCCTGATGCGCCTTATCGGAATATAAGCCCAGTTCACGCATATCACCTAAGGCCGCAATACGACGCTGACCCGTAGAAATGGGGATGCTCGAAAGGTCCCGGAGCGCGGAAATGACCCCGAGCGGAGAAGCGGCATTGTACGAATCATCCACGATCGTCGTTCCCTTAATACCCGGAATCACGCGCGTCCGGCCCGCAATGCCATGATAATCACGTTCAAGACGTTCAATGATTTGCGATACCGAAACGTCAAAGGCCTGCGCCACGGCAAATGCCGCAGCAACGGATAGCGTTTGCGGACGACCAACGGTTCCGCGAAGCAATACGTCATGCTCTCGACCATTCACCTCAATCGTCATCGAAATACCGATCGGCATAATACGCCCCTGCTCATCAGATTCCGTAACCACCTGCGTAGCAAGCACACGAACATCACTCCCCTCTGAAGCGCCAAAGTATACAGCAGGACAATGCATTTCCTTCCGCATCGCTGTAACGCGAGGATCGTCATTATTCAAAATAGCCAAGCCCTTCTCGCGAAGCACGCGGACGAGCG
>JAHBAS020000010.1 GCA_018499965.2 Candidatus Uhrbacteria bacterium | reverse complement strand
AGATGTGTATAAGAGACAGCCTTCCCCCTGCGCTATACTCCCACCATCTATGAATAAGCCTGTTCGCAAAGCCGTTATCGCCGTCGCGGGATTCGGTACACGTTTCCTTCCAGCCACCAAAGCAACACCAAAAGAGATGATGCCGATCATCGACAAACCCGTTATCCAATACGTGGTTGAAGAGGCGGTTGAAAGCGGCATCGAAGACATCATTCTCGTAACTTCTGGAACGAAACGACCGTTGGAAGATCACTTTGATGATAACGAGGCCTTGGAAATCTGGCTCAAAAAACAAGGAAAAACGGAATTGCTTAAAACGATCAAACGTATCGGCAAGCTCGCGAATTTCATCTACATCCGTCAAAAAGGCCCGTACGGAAATGCGATTCCGGTATTGAACGCCGAACCACTCATTGATAAAGACGAGCCCTTCGCCGTATTCTTTGGCGACGAACTCGTCCGCAACAAGATCCCACGGCTCGCCCAAATGATTGAAACGTACAACACGTACCAAGATCCGGTTCTCGCCGTTATCCCCGTAGATGCGGACGGAACGAATAAATACGCGATCATTGATCCGCAAGCAAAAGTGGATGCGCATACCTATCAGATCAAAGGTCTCGTCGAAAAACCAGGACCAGAAAAGGCAAAATCTCGCCTTGGGGCCATCGGTGCCTACATCCTCACGCCGGATATCTTCAAGGAAATCAAAACCATGAAACCCGGAAAAGGCGGGGAGTATTGGCTTCCGGAAGCGATCCACCATCTCATGAAAAAACGCCCGATCTACGCGCGGCAAATCGAAGGCGAATACTTCGACGCCGGATCGAAAATCGGCTGGCTCCATGCCAACCTGGCCTTCGCCATCGAACGACCGGAAATGAGAGACGATGTAAAAAAGTTGATGAAGAAGCTTTTGAAGTAATCGCCCCGACATCACGAACGATTCAAGGTAAAATAAGAATAGGCCATCAACGCACGTTTGCGTCGGTGGCCTATATACGATCGGCAGGAGCCTACCTCCAGCCGCACACTTCGCTACTCAAGATACGCTTGCACGTAATTCGCAAAGATCGAATTCCATGCACGACATCCGTCATGATTCGGATGAACGTCCCCGGTTTCGAAGTACTCATAATGTCCGTACGTCCCTTCATACAGTTGCACGGCTGGAAGCAAGCTATTGCTAGCAACCAAACCGTTGATGACTGCATTGAATGCCGGTCCGTTTTGATAACAGTAATCCGTGACGTCATTGCCCCAAATCGGGCGTACGAGGATCGGAGTCTTTCCAGCAGCCTTCACCTTGGTGATCCAGCTCTGCACCATGCCACCGAAGTACTCAGGCGTACTCCAGCAGAAATCATTGGTGCCGAAATTGAAGATCCAGTTCTGAATCATAGGGAATGCTGCGAGATATCCACCGATATCCCTGTCCGCGTAATCGGCGCCGTAGCCGACCGAACCGCCATTCACCATCAACGGATAATGATCCGTAAATAGCGCCTGGAAGCTTGGTTGCTCGTCCCATCCCATTGATGTTCCTCGCGATGCGCATCGCGCCGTAATGGAGTCTCCATGGAAGAAAAATCCGTCGACCGTCGAAAGGCTCGTATCCCACATATCGAGTTCATCGATATTCGAGACGCCTGACGACGTAACCACGAGCTTGATCCAAGAGTATCCACTGAAGACGATACGATGAGCCCGGAAGATATACGTATTTCCTGTTAGCGAAACGGGCTGACCCGTAACCATGTCCGTAGCAACAACCCACGTTCCATCGGAACCGTTCGTCGAATCGTTACTCACCATAAGCGAGTATGCGTGCACTGATGCTGACGAAGAGAACATCCCCGAACCGCTCTCGTAGGAAAGCTGCGCGATGATGCTGCTCGGACCGGAACCGATATGAATCGCGTTCCAACACGGCGTGGATGCAGAGCATCCGGAAATCGACCAGTAATAATCATACTTGTATCCGCCGTCGTTTAACTTCGACGCAATGCCGGTACTGGAAAACGCCGGAGCTCCAACGCCGATTCTCGGCATGTAACTCGGCAATCCTCCGGAACCTCCGACCGATGTCGTTCCGCCCGTTGGCGTACCGCCACCTGTTGAGGATGATCCTGCGATCCCGGAAGTTCCCCCGGTTGGCAATGCGCCACCAGTAGCATCACTGCCACCCGTTGCTACACCGCCAGTCGAAGAAGATCCGGCAACCCCGGAAGATCCACTCGTCATGGAAACGCCACCGGTTGGAGAGCCGCCCGTAGACGGATCACCACCCGTTGCCGCACCACCAGTCGCAGAAGCGCCACCCGTTGCCGATCCGGCTGTAGATGAGGTTCCAGCAAGAGAACCCCCTCCAGCCGATGACGATCCAGCGATCGTCGATCCGCCGACAGAAGACGCCCCACCCGTGGATGACGCGCCGCCAGTACCATCAGGTGTATTCGTAACGATCCTCATGTTCGTGAAGGCGATATCGTCTTCTTGAACAGACCGCGGATTCTGCACATCAACGAACGAGACCTTGAGCGTCGTTAAACTACCCATGAGCGCCGTCGTTGGAACCGTGCAATGACTCCATGTACCGGTCGCAATCGCGGGAACGCAGTAGGTACCCGACAAAGCGATATTCGGTCGACTGTTCAAACGCATCTGGAGTTGCACGGCTGTTGTCGTGCCTCCGTAGACGTCGAATTCGATGGCATCGCTTCTCGTCACCGTCGGCTTCACCGTCGGTGTGATCGCGAAATCATTCCATGGTCCAAACTGCCTAAGCAGCGTCAGCTCCGTTCCTCCGTAAAGATATTTGTTGGATCTTTCAACGAAGCTGCCCGAATACGATGTCCAATTCGTTCCGAATGCGCCATCGTCGATCACCACGCTCTTAACGGTTGTGAGCGGTAGCCCAGTCCGCGCGGCATCTTCTTCTGACCACGTGTGACTGCAACCGATCGCCGTAGCGAATACGAACGATGTTATCAACCTGTGCTGTCGTTTCATTTGATCACTTCCTTCCGAATACCTGCATACGAACAATTCGCATGCTTTGAAGCTATGCTAAGTGTTAAAGAGCGATGAGCGTCGATTTTGCTTTACTTTTAGGATTTTGTCAAGAATACTTCTCAAAGAAAAACGATGAAAACGAGCATGTGCTCGTTTTCATCGAAATAAACGCAATACGCATTACACGCCGACCCTGAAATTGCACACGTCCCCGTCTTGAATAACGTATTCCTTTCCTTCAATACGTAGCAATCCCTTTTCACGACAACCGGATTCCCCGCCTAATTCCACAAAATCCTGCCAACGACATACTTCCGCACGAATGAAAGCCTTTTCAAAATCTGAGTGAATCTTCCCAGCCGCAACTGGAGCCGAACTTCCTTTTATAACAGTCCATGCGCGTGTTTCTTTCTCTCCGCTGGTTAAGAACGTGATCAATCCCAATGCCTGATATCCGGCTTTGATCAGACGATCCAATCCGGATTCTTCTTGTCCTACGGAGGCGAGATATTCCGCACGATCTTCCTGCGGCAAACTTGCGAGTTCGACTTCCATCTTTACGCAAACCGGAACCATATACGCACCCGAAGCGAGCAAATGCGAAACCGTTTGCTTCCATGAACCATCCTGCAATTGCCCCTCGCTCACATTCACCACGTAGACCATTGGCTTCAAGGTCATCGGTTGAAGTTGTTTCAACTCTTTCATCTCATCATCCGTCCACTCAAGCTCACGAAGCGGCTTTCCCTCTGCAAGCGCAACCTTCGCCTTTTCCAATGCAGCGATCAAAGCCTCAACTTCTTTGGTTCGACCGGCTTTGAGCTGTTTTTGTGCAGTATCGTACCGTTTCTCAACCACGTCCAAATCCGAAAGCGCAAGCTCCATTCCGATCGTCTCCGCGTCGCGCTCCGGTTGGATCGAGCCTTCAACATGAATCACATCCGGATCCTCGAATGAACGGAGCACCTGAGCGATCGCGTCACATTCGCGAATATTGGAGAGGAATTTATTTCCAAGTCCCTGACCCTCAGACGCACCCTTTACAAGACCCGCGATATCAACAAATTCAATCGTCGTTGGAACGATCTTGGCCGCCTTTGAAACCGCAGCCAACTTCCCCAAACGATCATCCGGTACTTCGACCACGCCGACATTCGGATCAATCGTGCAAAATGGAAAGTTCGCACAATCAACGGCGCTCTTGGTGATAGCGGAAAAAAGCGTGGATTTTCCCACGTTCGGAAGACCGACGATGCCGATTTGGAGAGACATAATGTCGACCGAGCGTACCGTGAGTTGAGCGCGCAGTCAATCCTCTTCTTGACGCTTCCCCCCGTTTTCCTCTAAGCTATTCTGTAGATGCAAAACCGATCCTGCTTTAGCTGCCGTTGGTTTTACGCCCTCCACCCGAAGGCGCAGGTTTACGCATCCATCTCATAGCAATACGCTCGATCAATGGATACAAGACCCGCCTTCACCGGCGGGTCTTTTGTTTCGGGGCATCGCAGGCTTATCCCGCAGATTGGCACGCGATTCAACCCGAAAGGAAACCCCATGGTCGAACCCTATCGCACACGTTACGACGCACCTTCACAATCACCAATCATCTCATCACCTCAAACGCTGGACCTCTCCGAGGACATGTGGCACGACATCCAGAAAGCTCACGGGCTTCTCCATGTCACGCTGCGAGGAGCGCATAAACTCGCCCTCGGGCAATACCCGCAGGGCATGCATCAGGCAACGCAGGATCTCGTAGAGCCGATGCGGAACCAAATCTTAACTGGCGTACCATGTATTGATCACGCATCGAATCACATCCCCGTCTTCATGACGACCGAGATCGTTCTCGGTCAACGAAAGAGGTCCGATAACGAATACAAAGATGCCGACGCGCATCCATACATTGTCAGCATCAACGCGCATTCGATCAGACACTGGGAATTGATCGCCCGACAAGCCGCATACCATACCACCGAAATCACAAACACGAAGGAAATCCTCGACGCGATCGAGAGTCGTATTGATCAAGACTATGCGATCACGACGATCCGGGAACGGCAGCAGCGCGATCCCCATCCCAATCTCACGAATGCTATTGAGCGACGTGGGTACGAAATGCGGCATCAAGACACATACGAAGTCATGGACATGATCCGGCAGAAAAAAGCCGTTCACCTCCTCGACCTCCCAATGCTAGAAGGAACAAAAGGGCGTCGATCATCTATCAGGAAAAAAGCGAGGATCGTCGTAGAGCCGTTCGTGCATCTCAGTAGCCAGTTCCTCATCGCGCTCCTCTCGAACGCCGAGAACGAACCGATTCAAGACATCCTCATGAGCGGACTCTTGTTCAACGGCGCTTCGCCGCTCGGCATCAGACAGTACCTGCCAAGAACGTACAGACTTCACCAGAAAGGCATTCCTTTGGATTACATCGTGAAGCGAGCGCTTCCGCTCGCCGCGCAACGCAGTCAAGGCACATATGGGAGCCTACCATCATCGGAGATCGCTCGACACGCCAATACAAGCGTCGCGCAAGAACCAATCGTATCAATCGCACGAGAAATGCCCGGAAGCCACAAGCCCTGTCCGCTTCGACTTATCTTCGTATCTTACGGGGGTCTGATCAAGGCCGGAGTAGCCGTTGTACGACTTCCTGCTAACGGTTCTCCAGAAAGGGACGTCACGGTCAGTATCAATATCACGTAGAAGAGATGATTGTGTGAACGACTCCAAAAAACAGACCTCTCGCGTCGCCGTCGGCGAACGTGATAGGTCTGTTTTCATATCGTAGAGACACGCGCCGCATCTCTACACGATCTCTCATCCCACTACCGCGCCCCGAGATTCCATCGTGAAATCGTACTTTCGGAAAAAACGACGTTTCACAATTTCCACGCAGCAGAGATAGAGCGTCACGATCCCGGCCATTGTTGCCATGATATGCCACGGCAACGCCGTGAAGCCAAAATAAGCACCAAATGACGTGAAAGGAATGAGCCATCCGATCAATGCAACCGTACACGTGCTCAAGACCAACGCCCTGCTCGGACGACTTTGGATAAAAGGGAGCTTTCGTGTACGAATAATGTGAATCACCAAAGTTTGCGTAGCCAAAGATTCAATGAACCACGCGGTCTGAAACACGGCTTGCGAGGCATGGAACCCGTAAAACAGGATGAGGAACGTCGCGATATCAAAAAACGAACTTACCGGACCAAGCGTGAGCATGAACTTTTTAATGTATACGAAATTCCAACGCCGTGGACGCTTCAGCCAATCCTGATCCACGTTGTCGCCGGGCAATGTGACCTGCGAAGCATCGTAGAGCAAGTTGTTCAAAATAATCTGTATTGGGAGCATGGGCAAAAACGGTAAAAAGAATACCGCACCGAGCATGCTGAACATATTTCCGAAATTCGAAGAAAGCCCCATGAGCACGTACTTCATGGTATTCCCGAATGCTTTACGGCCTTCCAGGATACCGTCTTTGAGAATCTTCAAATTCTTTTGCGTGAGCACCATGTCCGCGGATTCACGGGCCACGTCAACGGCGTTATTCACGGAAATACCCACATCTGCAGCCTTGAGCGACGGAGCGTCATTAATGCCATCCCCCATGTATCCGACCACGTTTCCCGCAGCGCGAAGCGCCGTGATAATCCTATTCTTCTCGTCCGGGGAGAAGCGAGCGAAGATCGTGATGTCCTGCGCCTTGATCCGAAGCGCCATGTCCGAAAGCGTCGCGATCTCATGACCTAAAAGGACCCCCTTCACAGACAAGCCGATCTGCTGGCAGATGTGTTGGGTCACGAGCTCATTGTCTCCGGTAATGATCTTCACCTCCACGCCAATGTCATGCAGATCTTTGAGCACGCGCCCGACACCTTTCTTTGCCGGATCAAGGAATGCCACATACCCCACGAGTTCCAACGCGGATTCATCTTCCGTCGTATATTGCTCTTTCACCGTGGTAATCGTTTTAGCCGCAATCGCGAGAACGCGATACCCCTCTGCACTCAGAGCCTCGTAATGCTTCACGCTCGCTTCCCGATGACCGCCCTCAAAGGGCATACGCGTATCACCCGAACGAAGCGTGACGCAATGCTTCCATAGCTCTTCCGGTGCACCTTTCGTAATCAAGGTATGTGCATCACCATTCTGCACAGCGATGCTCAACATCTTACGTTGAAAATCAAACGGAATTTCTTCGGTCTTCTTGTACGCATCCACCGGACGTTTTCCATGAAACAGCACCGCATCATCGAGCGGATTTTTAATTCCTGTTTGGAAGTAGCTATTGAGATACGCATAATCCAAAACCTGATCGCTCTTTGCGCCAAGCGCATCCGTATAGGAAATCAATTCGATATGGTCTTCCGTAAGCGTGCCGGTTTTATCCGTGCACAAAATATTCATGCTCCCGAAACTCGGGATCGCGGAAAGCTTCTTCACGATCACGCCCTTCTTCGACATGCGGATCGAACCACGCGCCATAGTGATCGACATGATCATTGGAAGCAGCTCCGGCGTTACGCCGACGGCGATCGCTACCGCGAACATGAATGACTCCAAAATATTATGGTTAATGAACGTGTTCAATAAGAAGATCGCCAAAACCATGAAGAGAATGGCCTTCATGATGAAGTATCCGAATGAGGTGACCCCGATTTCAAACTCGCTCTTCCCCTCCTTTGACGCAAGCGTTGATGCAATCTTTCCAAATTCCGTATTCGCTCCCGTAGCGACCACGACCGCTTTTGCGGTTCCCGTGACAATGCTCGTTCCCAAAAACAGCATGGTCGTCATGTCGCTCAATGAAAGCTGCTTCGCATTTGAAGCCACGGCGACTTTTTCCACCGGAAGCGATTCTCCGGTTAACGCGCTTTGGTTGATAAAACAGTCATCCGCCTGGATCACACGCGCATCCGCTGGAATCAAATTTCCAGCGGAAAGCGAAAGGATATCCCCTGGCACGACATGCGAAGTCGGAATCTCCACCGCTTTGCCGTTACGAATAACCGTGGTCGTAAGCGTCACTTGCTCTTGGAGTTTTTTCGCCGCATTGCCCGCGCTATGCTCTTCAAGAAAATCGAGCGTCACGCTCATCAAAACCATGATCCAAATAATGACGGCATTCCGCATCTCCCCGAAGCCTGCGGAAATTCCGCTCGCAACAAGCAGGATGATCACAAGCGGACTCTTAAAATACGAAAGGTATTCCAAAATGATCGGCAGTTCCTTCTTCTTCGTTATCACATTCGGACCATGAACGATCAATCGTTGTTCCGCTTCTTCCACGGATAATCCGCACTCCGTAGTTTGCAAGGCCTGGCAGATACGATCAATGCCATCCGTTGCGCACGTTTGTAACGAAAAGGTGCGCGAGCGCTTTGAGGGGGAGTACATATCAGAAAAGAATTGCACACATGATACCCCGCTGGAGATGAAGGGGGTAGACACAAAAAACAAGAGTGTCTAACATACTTGACATATTAAACAATCCATGATATCTTTTCTCTCTAGGACTTTTGCACCCATCTCCCATATCAACACATAGAAAGGAGGCATGCTCATGCCCCAATCTCAAAAGATGATCGGATTCGAAATCACGCAGACGCTAAACCCGACATACATTCAAAGCTGTGAGATTCAGTCCGCGATCAAAGGTTTTTCCATAGTCCGCGTAACATACGAAATGCCACCGTATCCCGTAGGAATCGGGTTCGGCACCATGCGCGACGGCATCATCCGCGGATTCTTCTCCGAGATTCGAGACCTCGAGATCGTCAACGATGCACCGTTCTACCTTGCAAAAACGACAGACCCCGTTACACCGACATGGGTCCTCGTTCTAGGACAAGAAGCCTATCGACTCGATCGATTCTCTCCCGATGGTGTGGACTCCTACAAAAAAATCGTCGGACCAACCGGCAAACCAGAACTCCACGTGGTCCAAAAAACCATCTGGCATGATTACCAAAGTCCCCCATCCCCCTTCGTACTCTAGCCTCTCTCACCCGTGAGAATACACACCCTGATCCGACTTCGGACCAGGGTGTTATTCGTTATAAAACGAAGCGCCCGCCGAAGTCTCAGGACAACGGCGGACGAAAAACTCGTTCAACGAATGAACATGCGATACGCACGATGCAGAGATCTGGCCCGCGTAACGGCATCAATGAACGTACTCAACCATGCTCGATAGGTCGAATGCTCAGAAAGACGAGAAGCGCACCCCTCCAACATTTCGAGTTGATCTGTTGGTAATGGCCGTTCTCGATAGACGTCGCCCGACCGATCTAACATCTTCGAAAAGAGACCTTCCGTACACCGATCCAGGTAGCGAATCTCCGCACGACTCAGGGAGAATTGGAAGACTCCTGTACGCTGAGCTTCCTGGATCCTCTGCTGAATGGCCGCGTGACTGTGATCGGTAATCCACGTTAATCGACCTAACGCATCAGGACGACAAATCACGATCTGTGTTGTATGCATCATTCCCTCATTTCTGTATCTATCATCTAAAAGGACGACAAAAGAGCCCGTCCGTTGTAGCAAAAACCAACCATTCTGACAATAAATGCCATTCATGTTGACGAAACCTCGGCCCTACGGCATACTTCCACCGCAAAACATGGGCCTTTAGCTCATTTGGTAGAGCGCTTCCATGGCATGGAAGAGGTGACCGGTTCGAGCCCGGTAAGGTCCACCAATAAAAACTCCCGCTGCAAGGCGGGATTTTTGTATGAAACGACACTCTCTTGAGAGAGCTACCCCTCCAAAAAACCCGTTACACGAATACGCCGAATCCCCTCACGGCGATCGTGCATGCGAAGGTTTCCGTGATGCCGACGAAGATCCGCGAGCGCGGATGCGATCGTCGCAGCATCGTAACGATCCGGCGAACGAAGCATTCGATACGCTTCAGACGTAGCCGTATCCACCTCTTCCAAGAGGCCTGGAAGGCTAGTATGAATGGGTCCTTCATCTTGAAAGATCGCAGCAATATCAATATCCGTATCGGTATCAGGAATCGATTCCTCTTCTATAGCCAAATCTTCAAAAGGATTAACATCTTTCGCGCTCCCTTCGTAAGAAGGCTCTTTTTCAGGATCAATCACTTCACGACCCCGCAATCGAAGTTCAGAGGCCACGATTTCTGCGCGTCGGAGAGTTTTCACCTCATCTTCACCACCCTCGCGTGCACGCGCGCGCCACTCACGATACTCATGTTCAAGATCCCGCAAGCTCCGTTCAGATGCCTGCAATCGACGGATCACGAACGTAAGTTTCTCCTGTTCCTCTACAAGGGCGTCCAACTCTTTTTTACGAATCCCCTCTTTGCGTGCAAGCAGCAATCGTCGGGCAATAGCAATGCTCCGCTCGTTGTAGGCATGAAGAATCCGCTCCATCTCACAAGCGATACGCTCTTGTTCACGCTCGCATGCCTCCAGCGAAGACGCGAGAGATGCCGAAAACTTCGGCGAATCTCCATCGCCGCGAACCCATGAGAAGAGAGAGGAAACCAGAGCCATGAAAAGAAATCAGAGACTATTGTAGCATGAGAGAATAGAGATGCGGTCAAGCGCAATGCGCTTAGTACCGCGCTCAAGTCCCCTGACAAGGGGATTTAGGGGTTCTTGCTAAGCAAAAGCCCCGATATCCATCGAGGCTTTCTTTCTTCAAACGGAACAACAACTTATCGCTTGATCGTCGCTCCGTCTGTTGTTTTGATTGGCGCTTCCGGAACCGGAGTAGTGGAAGACGCGGAGACCGGTGCTGGCGGATTCTCTTTGGCGTTCTTATTCGCCTTGATCTGCTCAATGCGAGCCGTAACGGTCTGATTATCTGCATTCGTTTCCTTCACTTTCTCGAGCTGCTCGATCGCCTTATCGTACTGACCCGCCTCTTCGTAGATCGAGGCCAAGAACCATCGGGCGTTCGCGAACTCCGGAGTCCTTTGGACAATCTGCTCGAAGAGCGCTTGCGCGGCTTCCGTATTCTTATTGGCGTAATAGAGGATCGCGAGCTGGAATGCCACGTTGACATCCTTATCATTCACGCTCAACACCTCTTCTAATTTTCGAATCGCATCCGGTAATTTCCCCTGACGTTCGTACACCAAGCCAAGATTGAAATGCGCGGCGGCGTAATCCGGCTTGGCGGTCGTGGATTGGTTGAACCAGTTCGCTGCTTCCTCAAGACTCGCTTCTACACCCTTCGTAGCCTCATCCTTCTTCGCCTGATCTTTGTCGTTGATATTCGTGCGATAGGCATCCGAACGTAATACGAAGATCTTTCCAATTTCATTCATGAAGATCGGGTTGTTCGGTTCAAGGCTGAGAGCTTGGCGATAGGCGCTAACCGCATGTTCATCCGCTCCCTGCGTAAAACTCATGATGGATTGATAGATCGTGGCCAAATTCGAAATGTTATCTACATTCGAAGGGCTGATATCAACAGCGCGTCTTGCTGTGTCTACCGCAAGAATAACCTCATCATTCGCCTTTCGCTTCGCATCCGCATCCTGCGCCTTCTCGAGGATCTGACCCGCTTTCACCAAGTGAGCCTGGGAAAGATTTCGATGATAGACGTCATTCATTCTATTCAAGGCCGTCGCTGATTCAAGATAGCGAATCGAGGCATCCACGTCATTCTTCTGCTGGAATACGGCAATGGCTTTTGCATACTGCACATCTGCCGCAAGGCGCTGACCAAGCAACCACATCGCGCTCACAGCAGTAACTGCTAACACGATCATAAGCACCGAGAGAAGACCCTTTAACCATGGCTTGCTCTGATTCCAAGAGAACGCATTCTTGCACGAGAGACCGGCGAGCAATGCCAAAAACAACCAGAATGCAAAGTGATGTGCGAGATTATAGTTATAGAGGAAGGCGAGTAATACCGTGGTAGCCCATCCTGTGGTTAAGAGAAGATACGTTGTCCAATCCTCTTCATTCCGCCCCTTCACCAAGCGCATACCAAGCGCCGCTCCCGCGGAACCCACGAGCATGAACCAAAGAGTGGTTCCAACGATGCCGAGCATGGCAACCATCGTGAGTACGGCAGAAAAACCACGCTCAAATCGAAGCTGCCAGAATTGCGACACATTCACCGCCACCGAACGGTATTTCGCATAGTCAAAGAGCCACGTCCCCGGACCCGTTCCAAAGATGGAATGGTCTCGAAGCGTTTGCTGGGCGATAAGCCACGAGTGACGAATGGATGGCGACACCTCCGCTGGAACGCGCGATGCAAATGGAGATGGAGCAAAAAGCATGATCACGGACAAGACGGCGATGGCAGCCGGTGCGATAAGTCGAATCATCGAAGGCATGCGACGATTCTTCAGCAAGAAGATACCGGCGAACAACACGGTGCCAAAAAGCAATGCAGCCCACACGACCCAGAAATCAATGATGCATGCGTATGCCAATCCAACTACAACCATGGCATACACGATCCCCTTCCACATCTTTGACCACTTTGAAGAGCGGCAGAAGAAGCACACATTCCCGGAGCATTCTGCGAGCGAAAGCGCGGCAGCCATCACCGTTGGAATGGTGAGGAAGGTTGCGAGCGCATTCACGGTTCCAACCGTATTGAAGGCGGAAGACGCGGCGACGTTTCCGGATCCAAAAAGATAGATTCCGAAAATCTGAAGAATTCCATAAATACCGGCAAGAAGCGAACCTCCGATAAACCAACCGATCACGTTCTGAACCTTCTCTGCGGATCGAAAACGATTTGCGATCAAGAAGTAGAGCGCAACGAAGGAAATGATCGTGAGGAAAGCCCACTGCATCTGACCCACATTACCGACGAATGAAATGTACCGATCAACCGAGAACCATGAGGTGACTCCATACCCGACCAAAAAGAACAGCACCACGAGGTGAAGCCATGATCGCGTAAGACTAAACTCACGGTCAATGAGCGCCTTCGTCACCCAGGCGACAACGCCGATAAGAGCAACGATAGCTAGTAACGTCTGTTTATTAAGCTCGATCGCATCGAGTGTGATCGGGAGGAACCAAAGCGGGATAAGCGCCGCAAGGCCCATGATACATACATCCATCACCTTTCCGAGGATGGAAGAAAATGAGAGAGAACGCTTCGGCTGCGGAAGAACATTCTCGAGGGGTGTGCCTTCAGTCATAGATACGAGGGAGTATATCAGGTAAGACGTGAAGAGAAAAAGGCTTGGGAACGAAAAAATCGCGTAATGGAGATGTTACGTGTATACTAGAGTTAACCGGCATCCTCTCTAATGGGCCGTGATGCGTACAACGGTCTTTGAGCATCACGACCGGAAGAACGGACGTCGGTTTTAAATTAGCCAAATTTGCATACGTGAGACGTCTTTTTCTTACCTACGAACATAAGGAGCGAAAGTGTGGATAACTCATCCGGATAAAAAGGCGCTCCGCTCTATGGGGCCGTGATGCGTACAACGGTCTTTGAGCATCACGACCGGAAGAACGGACACCGACTAACTTCCGAACATTTCTTCACACTCCCCTCTCCCCGCTGCCCACAACCCATGGCATACACAGGGTAGAGGGTAGTGGGGAGAGGGTTGTGTTTAAATAAGGTACGAAAGTGAGAAGATCGCCTACATGCTTTTGTATTGGTGTTGTTTTTATCGCGATCATGCCCACCTCTGATTCTTTTATTGTGCTACCAGGCAGGGAAACCCTACCCCTACGGGACATCCGCTCTATTGGGTCGTGATGTGTACAACGGTCTTTGACCATCACGACCGGAAGAACGGATGCCTGCTGACCAGGTCAGTAGGTCT
>JAHBAS020000041.1 GCA_018499965.2 Candidatus Uhrbacteria bacterium | reverse complement strand
CTCTACCCCCCTCCCCACCATCAAGCATCGCTCCAATCAAAACAACCATCGCTATCCCTACCCCAAGCGCGAGACGGATACGCATCCCTGATCCGTCTTGGAATAAAAGGAGACTCAGGATTGCGATCATGCCTGCGCAGATGAGGAAAGATCTTCGAGCCCATAGAGACGTGCTATCAGAAAAAAAGATCGCGTGAAGGACGGAAGCCATCATCGCGACGATGACGAATGGAAGCGGGTCCAGGTACGGTGTTACGGAGCCAGGCATGATCCCTTCCATGCCGAGCATGAAGAGCGCGAAAACATCGAGCGCATATACCGCATGCGTTCCGAGAAGCAAGAAGGATGATCGGAAAGAGGTCATAGCGAAGAACGGAGGCGGCGCCAAGCATTCGCCGCTTCCATACGAAGCACGCGTAACCATTCAGACGGGGAAAGCGGAGGCCGAGTATACGT
Organism: Candidatus Uhrbacteria bacterium; assembly: GCA_018499965.2. GTDB lineage: Bacteria > Patescibacteriota > Patescibacteriia > 2-12-FULL-60-25 > 2-12-FULL-60-25 > 2-12-FULL-60-25. The sequence continues at coordinate 11,638 of JAHBAS020000041.1, read as the reverse complement.
CAAACGAACGCGCCGAAGGTCAACAGCGGTCTTGTACTCCAGCACGCCAGGAGCGGAAAGCGCGAATCGAACATGGTCGCGCGTCGGATCAAGTGCAAAACGCAATGTCGCACGATACCATCCATCGCCGAGCGCGATCGGTCGTTCATACGGCGTTACAACTCCGACGATTCCCTCGCGTTCAAGATCCGTAAATACCGTGACGCGACGAGGCTGCGGAACGAAAAACGCCTCGGGCGTGAGTGAAAAAAATCCATCACCGATCATGCGCAAATCCCCGGCAGGAACATCCACTCGCTGCGGCGTCGTTTTTCCATCCGTTCGATCGAATCGAAATACACGATGCGTCGCATTCACATTGACATCACCATCACCGATACGAACGGTCTGCATCCCTTCACGATGACGCGTCTCGAGCGTGAAGTGACGCGAATCCGTCCACGCGATGCCCGGTTGTGATGTCGTGGCATATCCCACGGTATCGCCGAATGACAATCGTGGACCGATCACCCATCGAGAAACGTCCGTCGCAATCGAACGAATGAAAACATCGTCATCCGCAACCACGCGCACGCGATACACGCCTGCATCACGGACATCGGCGGAAATCGTCTGTTCAACAACCGTGCCCATCGTTGCATCACGTGATCCACCAATGCCGACAGCCGTCGATGTGATCACCTCGTCTTCTCGAAGGATTTGAAGCACAACCGCATCCCTTCCCTGCTTTCGATTTGAATCCTGAAGCTTGAACGTAAACGAAATCTTTCCATTCGCCGGAACTGCCCAGATATCCAAAGATCCTCGTAATGAAATCGTCGTTGTTCGCGGCGTACTCGTCGCATCCTGTAACATCGGCTGAACCGACGAGGCATACCAAATAGCCAACGTATTAAATTGAGATGTAGAGAGAATGTCTTTGGACGATCCAGATCGGACATATCCCGTTTTATCATTCGAAGATGCGGAAACCCACTCATGCGATTGCAAAGGCTCGAACCACATTGGTTGGAATTCAAACGAGAGCGAAGCATCGTCACGCAACACCCCTAACTCAATGAGATGCTGATCATTCGGACGAAAATCGACTTGAATCTCCATGGAGCCGTACGTCCCCGGAACGCGCGCGGAACTATAGACCGGATCCTGTAAAATACGCTGCCCTCGCCACCCACCCTCTTGAACGCCGGGACTGGTCGTACGCTCTGCAGGAAGGAACGGATCCATCCATGCGCTCGATCCGTCGAACGGAAGATCGAAGACAACCGTACCGGATGGCGGAAAGCGCTGAATGCATAACCAACCAGCGCCCGCGATCGCGAGCGCCCATGGAACCACGCAAAGCGCGGCGATGAAGCGACGGAGCATCACAATGGATCAAGCGGGATAGGAGCAAGATAAAACAACGCTTCACGATCCGCTCGGAAAACCATCATCCATTGCGCAAGCGGATACACATCTCGAAGAGACTCCGGAATTTCGTCATCTTTGGTTGGAATGCGATGAAAGATGAGAATAGGGACATTCGCCTGATGCAGCTTCGTCACCGTTTCCTTGTCCGGCAATGGACTCACGGACGTGAACAATCCCGCGAAGATTTTATCAGATCGTTCCGAGAGAATCACGGAGCCTGGTGGAATCGTCCACTCCGCCTGATGTCGAATAGATGCGTACCGCGTAAGTTCGCGTCGGGTAGAAGCCAACGATTCGTCATCGCGCGCATACGCCGACGAGATTCCGAAGAACACGAGAAAACATCCGAGCGTTAGAGATAAAAACAGCCCCTTCCGCCCTCCAAAATCATGAAGCCGATCAATCACGATCGCACATCCAATCGCGATCAATGGAACGAGCGGGAGTAAATATCGAAGGAAGGAATTCCCAAGCGTAGCTGTGCCGTTGATATTATCCATGTACGACGTTTGTCCGTACGCAAGGAGAAGAACGCCCGTCGTCCAGATCATCAACCCGCTCACGATAGATATCTTGCGCCAACCATATCGTCGCTGCACGAGAACGAAGCCGAAAACCGCCATCCCAAACCATATCCCGAACAATCCAAACAGAAAGACACGGACGTTTTGCCACATCGTTCGCGGGTGAAAACCGATCGGAAGCAGCGATGAAATCGACCGACGGGAAGATACCGCTGAATCGGATATCTCTTTCACTTCACTCCGGTCTTCGGCAGCATGATCACGATCGCGCAAGACATATCCAGCCACAGGATCCGCATTCCACGCCGAGTGATAGGGATACGTTTGTTTTGAAAGCAGCATGCCGTACCCTCCGACGCCCAAGAAGATGATGAGTGCGGTGACGCATACCCACATCCAATGCAAACGGGTTTTCTCATGATGCCGAATCGCATCAATGCCAAACCAGATGACCCATGGAGCAATCCAGATCACTTCGATCGGTCGAATAAAAAGCGCGAGACCGATAGCAAGACCGCTCAAACCAGCACAGACGACCATCCAGACACCCCTCTTTGCTTCAATCGCCTTGCGCAGAAGCCACACGCCCCAAAGCGTACACGCGACAACTGGAAGATTCGGAAAGAATCCTCGATTCACATACAGCAGGACCGTTGGGAACGAAAGATAGATCAGCACTGACCACCAGGCGATACGCGATCGGAAGGATCGACGCACCAAAAACCAAAGCGGGATCGCGGAAAAAAGGACGAGGAACGCGGTAAAAAACTCACTCCACCCATCATGGATACGATCGATGACTGCGGCAAGAAAAGGCATGCCTAAAAATCCAACCGGAACGAGCCACTCCCCTTGTCGAACCATGCTTCGAGGATGCAAGCCAATCAAGCCGGACGCAACCTCGGGCAAGCCGTGTGGAATTCGAAAAACGCCCGTCTCATTCCAAGCTTTTGCAAACAAGGAAACCGCGGTTTCATCCGGAGAGGCAAAAACTTCCGTGGTCGTTCGCGGCAATATCGTGCCAAACCAAAGAAAAAAGGCGCAAATAAGCGCTATTCCGCCCACCGTGAAGGCTCGCTTCCGTATAAGAGACCAGGACACGAACACAGGATAGCAGTCCCATGCCTTCATGTGAATTGTCCGCTCGCCCCTCTCTTGATAGGATAGCTCCATGGTAAAACGACTTTCCTTGATCATTGCGAGCATCGCCATGATCCTCACCCCAACCCTCCAAGCACTTGCCCAAACCGATGGTCGAGGCTTTACGATTGACGAAGCCTTTGATCCGAACATCGTCCTCACGGATAATGACGTATTTTCGATTGATGGCATGACACTCAGTCAGCTCACTTCTTTCCTCCGTTCAAAAGGAACGCTTGCCGATTATCGAACGAACGACATCGACGGGATCGAAAAAAGCGCTCCGGAAATCATCTGGCACATGGCAACCATGTATCAGATCAATCCGAAATATCTCGTAGCCCTTCTCCAAAAGGAACAAAGCCTCGTAGAAGACGCTGCCCCGACGCAACGACAATTCGATTGGGCCATGGGATTCGGCGTATGTGATAGCTGCTCAAAAGACGATCCATCCATCCAAGATTTCAAAGGCTTTGCGAATCAGGTGTACTACGCCGCTCGTCAGATGCGAGAAAAATACTATTTCCGCGTCCTCTCCTACGGAGAAACGATTTCCGGCATGGCGCCAGGCCGAACCGTGATCATCGATGACATTTCAGTTACGCCGGTCAACATCGCTACCGCAGCCCTCTACACGTACACGCCGCATATCCACGGGAATCTTAATCTGTGGCGCATTTGGCGACGATGGTTCAGTAAAAACTTCCCAGACGGATCTCTTGTCAAAGGTATTCCATCCGGAACGTATTATTGGATCCGCTTTGGCGAGCGTCGTCCTTTCGCATCAAAATCCGTCGCAGCTTCGCTCGTGAATCTTGATCGGGCCATGGAAGTTTCCGATTCTGAACTCGCCGCCTACACCGAAGGAGTACAAATCAAGTTCCCGAATTACTCCCTTCTCAAAGACCCAGGCGGAAAAATCTGGCTCATCGTTGGTCAGGAGCGTCGCCATATCGTAAACATGGAAACGTTCCGTGAGTTTGGATTCATTGAAGACGAAGTGGAACAAGCAACAGAAGGTGATTTAATGCAGTATGAAATCGGAGAAAAACTCACCACAGACAGCATGGATCCGCAGGGACTCCTCGTGCAGGTGAAAGGATTGAAAGCCGTATGGTATGCCGAAGGCGGCCGCAAACACCTTCTCGAACATCCCGCGCTCTTATCGATGTACTTCCGCGGAGAACGCCCGAAACAAATCACCCAAGCAACGCTTGATGAACTCGATACGGCAGAACCGTTTAAAATCGAAGACGGCGAACTCGTTAAGGCATCCGATAGTCCAGCGGTGTACGTGATCGAACACGGCATGAAGCGTCCGATTCCATCCGGCGAAACGTTCGAATCCATGGGATGGAAGTGGTCGAGTATTCGAACCGTTCCGAGCGATTTCCTCGCTACCTATCCTGACGGATCTTCGATCCTCTTGGATGCGCCATCTTCCCAGATCGCAAAAGCTGAATAAGGTCACGCTATGATCACGCTTGGCGCTATCGTCCCTCATTCCCCACTCCTCGCCCCTCGCGTAGGAAAAGAAAAACGCGACGCGCTTCGTGCCACGCTTCTTGCGTATCAGCAGCTCGAGGAGCATCTCTATGCGCGCGGCATTGAAACGATCGTCATCATCTCCCCGCACGCGCAATGCTATCCGGATGCATTTAGCGGCAATATGGCCGAGCGTTTTACGTGCACGCTCAAAACATTTGGCGATCATGAAACCTCCGTGGAAATGCCTTGCGATATCTTAACGCTCGACCGCATTCAGCACGTACTACGTACGCATACCGACACGCCGTTCACACTCACGACTTCCCAAGAACTGGATTACGGCTTTACCATTCCCCTGCTATTCCTTTCGGAATACTTCAAGGATCTTCGTATCATTCCTATCTCTCCATCCTTGCTTTCAGCAACGGCGCATGTTGATTTCGGCCGAGCGCTGCGACCGATTCTCCAGGAAAGCAGCAAACGCATCGCCATCATCGCAAGCGCCGACCTTTCGCATAAACTCGATCCAAATTCCGCAACCGGAGCCAACGTAGAAGGTCCGGCATTCGATGGAACCATTCGGAGCAAACTCAAAACCATGGATATCCAGGGACTGCTAGCCATGGATCCGGAAGCCGTGGAAGCGGCCGGACAATGCGGATACCTCCCGATCATGATGCTCTTAGGCGTCTTCGATGGCGTTGAGACCACGCAAACCGAATTGTGCTACGAAGCACCTTTTGGCGTTGGATCCTTGACCGAATTGATTGAACCCGTCATGTAACATCGCGTATGAATGACGGCACCACCCCCTTTAGCTCACCCCCGGAAAGCATTGGCGACATTGCTGCGCGTTTTTCGATTCCGAAGCAGCAACCCCGTCGCGGCATTCACTCTCCGCTCCATGATCTCGTAGATGAACTTCGTCGCGATTTTGGCGAAACCGCAAAAACAGGAAAAGGATCGTTTGGTTTCTATCTCGGCATTTTGAGACGACTGGGTTCCGGGCGCGTGCGACAGATTAAAGCCGAGGTCGATCAAAGCGATTCAACGGATCGAAAACGCCTCTTTTGGTGGCATATCGGCAAAGCGCTCAAAATGCCATCCAAAAAGGAGTCACCGCCGGAAACAGGAACAACAGAGGCTAAATAAGTCTCTATTGAGCCGGATATACTCATAGATCTTGACCGGATCGCGTTTTTCAGCTAAGATGACTTGACATGTACCACGATTCATGGACGATTATCACCCATCCAGACGATCGCCTCCGCGGCAAAGCGGAGGACGTTTTGGTCCAAGAAATCACCACTCCAGAATTTCAAGCTTTCGCGGATACGTTTGGGGCGTTCATGATCGAATCTGACGGCGTCGGCTTAGCCGCTCCACAAATCGGTTTAAAAAAGCGAATTATTGCCGTTTTAGAAAAAGATAAGATCAACGTATACGCGAACCCGGAAATCCTGAAAGCGTCCCAAGCGCTCCAAGAGAGTGAAGAAGGCTGTTTGAGCGTTCCAAAAACCTGGGGCCTTGTTGATCGCCCAAAACGTCTCCGTATCCGCGCCATTAATCGCCACGGCCGCAGCGTCGAATTCGACGTCTCCGGTTTTACCGCCACGGTCTTTGACCACGAAATCGACCATTTAAACGGCGTGCTTTTTATCGATAAAGCGAAGAAGATCAAGAAGAAATAATCCACCCCATCCCCTCCTTTAACAAGGAGGGGCTTTTTATTTCACGTTTGTCGGAGGGATTTCGGCATCGATACGGCTTTCTTGTCAAAAAATCCCTTCCTCGCAATACTACCTCCCATGACTCACCGACTTCTTTTCCTCGGAACCCCAGACTTCGCCGTCCCCTCACTAAAAGCCCTTGCGGCAGACAAACGCTTTGAAATCATCGGCGTCGTCACACAGCCGGACAAACCCGTTGGTCGTAATGCGGTAATGACGCCTCCGCCGATCAAAACCGCAGCACAGGAACTCGGCATTCAGACAATCAAACAGCCGGAAAAACTAACGGACGCGGATTTTCGTGCATGGGTGGAAGAAATCGGACCAACCTGTGATGCCTTCGTCGTGGTCGCGTATGGAAAAATCTTCCGCGATTGGTTCTTGGCGCTTCCAAAGCACGGATTGATCAATGTCCACGCATCCCTCCTCCCTCGATGGCGAGGCGCGAGCCCGATCAATGCCGCCATCGCTGCTGGAGACGCGAAATCAGGCGTAAGTATCATGAAGATCGAAGCGGAAATGGACGCAGGTCCGGTCTACGCGGTCGCAGAAACGCCGATCCATCCGGATGATACAGCAGAAACGCTTCACGATCGCCTCGCGCAGCTTGGAGCGGATCTGATCCCGAACGTCGTCGCGGATGTTATAAACAAAAACGCGCAACCCGTAGAACAAGATGCGTCACTTGCCACGTTCTGCAAAACGCTCACGCGTGAAGACGGAAATATCAATTGGAATCTCCCGGCAGAACAGATTTCACTTCTCATCCGAGCCTATCATCCGTGGCCAGGAACCTGGACCATGGTGAACGAAAAACGTCTCAAGATCTTCAAAGCCGTGCCACTCATGGCAGACGAAATGCGTTTGCCTGGAATGCGATTCACCATGGGTCAAGGACGCCCAGCCATCGGCTGCGGCGAAGGATCAGCGCTCGAACTCCTCCAGGTGCAACCAGAAGGCGGAAAAATCATGAGTGGAGAAGAATATCTCCGAGGGATTAAGGGGTGGGAGAGCTAAGAACCCGCATCTTTTTTATAAAATCTTCCGAAGAAACATTTTTCCGTTCTCCATCTTGCAAAAAAGTATTTCGACGCCACGTCGAATACAATCGAATAACATCTTCATGATCGATCGTTCGCCCAACTTCGGGGACGCGTAAATGATCGACAAAAGCTTCTAAAAAAGCAGCTTTGGAACTTTGAGGGCGGTTGTCATCTAACGCATTTGGAAAACGATTCATTGATTTCGGCTCTGTCGCTAAAGAAACAAGATCTGAAAATTCCGGATAGATACGATCATGGTCATTGAACATCCAATTAAAATCTTCTTTTGGAGGATCAGGCATCATAGGCATTTGAGCACCCAAAAGACCCAATTCAATATACACAGGAACGCCCAATTCCTTTAAACCTTTACGAAGTCGATCGCGCTCTGCATGACCAGGACTGGAATCCGCGTCCGTCCAGACACTTTCCATGCGAAATCCAATATGTACGGCTCTTGGAGGAAACTTTTTTAATGTCTCGAACTGCGCATCCGTAATTGTATCTGTCATCAACTTCAGTTCATAGTTCATATCCCGTAATGAACTATTTTGTTGAATTTCCGTTTTCGAAAAAAGCGTCGTCGAGAGCAGTTCCGTAAATTGTTGATCATCGATATCTTTTGCTCCGATTTCGATCGATTTACGTAATTCAAGTATGCGCCATGGCATACTCGGCGTTATAAGAGATCGATAAACATCTCGAAAAGCCCCTATCAACGCAGAAGGCAACCTCCCGTTTTTATCAACCTCTACGGAAATCGTACCCACCGGCTGTTCAGCAATACTCTTCAACGCTTCAGACGACCACGTGTCCAACGCCCCAAAAACAAGCGTCGCTTGTTCCGACTTCGACACGCTCTCCCAACCAAAATCAAGGACCTTCGTTGGTACCGCAATACTCCGCAAATCCACCCACGCAACATATTCATGAGGCTTCATGTTCTGATCCGCGACCCTCGCTAACTTTTTTAATTCCATGTTCGCATCTTCAAACCGAATCTCAATCTCCATTCCTCCGAACTTCTTTTCATACTCCTGCCTCATCATCGGCTCAATCCCATCTTTCTTCGCTTCACGAATATTCTCATTTGCCACTCGAAGCTTCCCCTCAATCACAATCCCCTCATCCACGGGTTGATTAACGAGAGCGTCTATTCGAGGACCGGATTCCACTTTCTCCCCTTTCCGTGGCGCGACAGCGGATGCTTTAACCGACTTGCCAACGAGCGCCTGTTTAAGCTGAGTATCAGAAACCATGGCCGTTCCTGCAGGATGAGCACCCCCGCGTTCCGTGGCGTACGGAGGTTGAAGCACGATAAAACGCTCAGGATCTGCATTTACGGACGGAGCTATGCCCATCACCGCAATTTGATGCTGATCCTCAAAACGCCGCCCCACATGAAAACGACCCCGCTGATCTTCGGGCAATCGTTCCAAAAGACGATCGAAGACGATTGTTTCGGCCTGCGCCATCGCAACGCAATTCCGCTTGTGATCCACGAAGTAATCAACGACCGACCCTTGGCCCCATTCATACTCCGCAAGATCAAACATTTCCCGCGAAATATCTTTGATCTCCTGATCCGAAAGCCCGCCTTCCAGCTTGCTCGAAAAATGTTCCACCATGCCCTGAACGGCTTTCTTTGCCTGCTCAATACGTTCATGCGGAACGCCTTTGGCTTCCGCTTGCTGAAAATACAATTCTTCAAAACCAACAGATTCGTTCTTCTCCAATCGCTCCGCAGCCTTTTCTCGATACGCTTTTAACTTTTCCAAATCCTGATGCTTCTCGCGTTCTTGAACCTTCGATGCAACAGCATCGCGTACCGCATCGCTCTGCACGCGTAACACCGAACCTTCTCCGTGCCAACGCTCCTGCTGCGTTCTCGCATGCGCCACGCCGATGCGCGTCGCCTCAATACCCACCGGAACAGCAACATGCAATCCCGCGGCAACCATCGCCGCCTTTGCCATCGGGCTCTTTTTTACCTTCGACAAAAACGACTCCTCTTTTTTGGGGGAAACATTTTCCTGCGGATGCAAAGGCATCTCGGAAAAACCACGCATGTACAACGATTATACGCCAAAAACCCACTACGAGATACGCTCCTTCTGATTCATCACCAACATCCCCTCGATCATAAATAACATCCCGAGCCCGAGCGGATGATTGAGGTATGGCGTAAACACATGAACCGCAGCGAGCGCGGCGATTGTGGCAAGCGCGGCGTATCGGGTCCATTCCGGGAGCTGAGAGGTCGCTACGCGGCGTACGAGGCTGAATAGGACGATGATCACGGCCAAGAAGCCGAAGATGCCCATCTTCACCCAGTGCTCCAACCAGCCCCATTCAAAGGCATACGTAGTGTACATGCCATCCGGGTGCTCTTGAAGGATTCGTGGATCTTTTGACTCATAGGTGATCGTTGCGCCAAAACCGTTTCCGAGAATCGGATGCTGTTTGATTTTTTCCATCACGGGCGGAAGCAAATTCCAACGACTCGCCGCCGCCGCGTCGCTCGTGGAGGCGCGAGAGCCAAACAAGGTCTTCATGGAAGCCATGTCGACATGCGGAATCGGAAACGCGAGCGTCACGAAAATGATCACGAACGCCGCAATACCCGAAACGACGAATCCGATCAATGATTTCCATGCTTGAAAAAACCGCGCGCGATACAATGCGATCAAAAGCAAACCACCGACCGCACATCCGATCCAAATGCTACGCGAAAGGGAGATGCCGAGCGTAGCGAGGATGATGGCGAGGAAAAAGAGTCGGTGAGTTTTCGTTTTATGGAGGTGGGAATCTTTTTGATGAGAAATCGCATACGACACGACGCCGAAAAGAGCCGGGATGAGCCAGATATACGACTGCATGAAGATACGGAAGGCATTCGCCGTAACGAGCGTAACTTCGCCCACGCCGGTGCGACGAACCCAAAGATAGGCTTGCGGAGATATTGATTTAAAGCCGTGGGAAAAAAGATACTCCAAACCGATCGTCTTGACCCCTAGCCATACAATACCTGCGATAAATGCTCCGAAGGCGTAGCGCTTCAAATCCTTTCCATAACGATCCGCAACATCCAATACCGGAGCCAGGAGCGCAAGGAATACCCACGCATTCGCATCCGCACCAGCCTGTTCATGATGAAAAGCAAGTCCTCGCAATGCGCCATATCCGGCCATGGCCACCAAAAACATCCATGCTTTTCGCGAAGCTAGGAGGCGAATCACCTGCGGCACACGATGATGAACGAGAACATTCAAGCCCCAACCCAAAAACAAAGCCACGAAAAGAACGACGCGCAATGACAGTACCCCAGGCCATCCGCCAAGCTGAAGCAATGCGCCCTTTGAACCGATCGTTAATTCCAAGAGAAAGGCAGATAGCGCAAGCGCGGGACGCTTATATGCCACCCAAGCGAATACGCCCGCAACCACGATCAATGCGATCGAGTTCCAAGCCCAATGAAAGATCGTGAGCGCGGAGACGAGCTCAAGGGAGAGAATGAGGAGAAGCCAAAGTGGTAGGTGGTACGTGGTAGGTGGTAGATTGGAATGACGAGATGATACTTCTGCAGAAACAATGCCACGACGAGCGAGTATTGTTTTTGTAAGCCAAAGCGCAAACGATCGACATGTCTCGATCAACTTTGCTTGCCAAACCGGATGCCATTTCTGAAAATACGTTTGCATAGAAGCGGTAAAAATTCGCTGCTTTCGCATGACATCCGCTTTTGCGAACGATGCGCCACGGATATGTTTTACGTGAATCCGAGGAAGATACATCACCGTATATCCATGCGCGTATGCTTGCTTGCAATAATCAACCTCTTCAAACCAAATCTCATACGCTTCATCAAGACCACCGATCTTTTCGATCAATTCCCGTCGAATCAAGAAACAGGCACCCATGACTTGATCAACGTCTTGCGTATGATTCACGTCCAAATCCTCCGCATGATACTTCCGGAGAAAGCGAGAAAACCACTTTGAAACATGCGTTAATTTCAACAACACAACAAGCTGACTCCAAATATCCGGAAAACGTCGTACGCTCAGCTGCACGGAACCATCCTCATTCAAAATCTTCGGTCCGCAAATACCTGCTTTCGGATGCGTATCCGCTTCTTTGACGAATGCCGTGAGCGACCCTGGCGAACACTCCGTATCCGGATTCAACAAGAGAACGTATCGCGCATCATATCCGACCATTCCCTGATTACACGCCTTCGCAAACCCCCTATTCTCTTCATTCAAAATCACTCCCCACTCCCTGTCTCTTATACACATCT
>JAHBAS020000040.1 GCA_018499965.2 Candidatus Uhrbacteria bacterium | reverse complement strand
CTCCCCACTCCCCACTACCCTCTACCCTTCCCTTTAACGTTGACAAGTTTCATGGAACAGCGTATAGTATGTATATCGTTTTTCGTGATTTCCCAAGCTTTTCTTGGAGATGAACGAAAGATGCGGAGTTTCTCCGCCTCCTCGAGAACAATTATTATTTACTCATGACACGTGTTTTGAACGTGCGGAGTCAGTGTTAGGAAGCGTTTTTACGCAGCCTCATCGTGCAAAATTGCTGTAAAATATAAGCTTTTTTGCCCATCCGTCAGCAGCAAAACCCAGTCAGTACAAAAAATTACCATTACTATGGTAGAAAAACGAAAGCCGATGTCCCGGCCTCCAATGCGAGGTCCTGGACCTTCGGATCAACAGCGGCCATCCCAGCCGCAACGTCCTCATGCGCGCCCTCCGTTTACCGGAAGCGCTCGCCCACAGGCTCGTCCACATGGGATGAAAGTTACGCCTCGAACAGGCTCTGCTCCGCTTTCTGCATCCTTAAAAGAAGGATTCCGCAAGGAAGAAGGAAGCCGTCGCCCACCGCAGCGTCGCAAAGGATCGAAATTCGGTCCACGACAGAACTCCTTGCCTCGCATGGGTGCGTTTAAGAACGCCCCGGTCTTAAAAACTGGTACGGATGACGATACCCTCGATACGAAGGGGAATCGTTTGCGCGTGGTCGTGCTTGGCGGAAATGAAGAAGTTGGTCGAAACTGTACGCTGTTGGAATACGGCAATGACATTATCTTCATCGATATGGGATTGCAGTTCCCGGATGAAGACATGCCGGGCGTGGACTACATCATTCCGAACATGTCCTACGTGAAGGGCAAGGAGAAGAATATCCGCGGCGTGGTCATCACGCACGGTCACTACGACCATATCGGCGGCATTTCCCACATTGTTCCAACCCTCGGAAATCCTCCGGTGTTCGCGTCGGATTTGACGTGCGGCATCATCAATAAGCGCCATCAGGATCATCGCGACAAACCGCCATTGAATCTCCATTCCGTGAAGTATAACGACGTGTTGCGCTTAGGCGTGTTCACGATCGAATTTTTCGGCGTGGCGCACTCGGTTCCAAGTTCGCTCGGTGTCATTATTACCACTCCATGTGGCATTATCGTACATACGGGTGACTTCAAGATCGATAACGAACCGAACGCGCAGTCGTTGCAGGAAACGGAAAAGATTAAGTCGCTCGCAAAGCGAAACGTGTTGGCGCTCATGTGCGACTCCACGAACGCGTCGCAACCTGGTCGTCAGATGCCGGAAAATGAAATCCAGACCAACATCGACGAAATCATCCAGGGTGCAAAGGGCCGGATCATCATCGGAACGTTCGCGTCCATGATCGCACGTATCCAGCAAATTCTCCTCGCGTGTGAACGGAACGGACGAAAAGTCGCCGTGGAAGGTTTCTCCATGAAATCGAACCTCGCGATCGCGCAGGAACTTGGTTATGTCAAAGTACAACGCGGAACGCTCATCGATTCACGCGACGTGGACAAGTACCCTCGTGATAAGGTCGCTGTGGTTTGTACGGGTGCGCAAGGCGAAGAACGTGCCGTGATGATGCGCATCGCGAACCATGAGCATCCGTTCCTCTCGATTGAAAAAGGGGATACGGTCGTGTTCTCTAGCTCAGTCATTCCGGGAAACGAGCGCATGGTGCAGCGCGTCAAAGACACGTTGTACCGTGAAGGTGCGGAAGTCATCCACTACAAGATGATGGACGTGCATGCCGGTGGCCACGCCAAGCAGGAAGACTTGCAGGATATGGCGACCTGGATCAAACCGAAATATTTGATCCCGATCGAAGGTCACTACTCCTTCTTGATGGATCATGCCAAAACGGTTGAACGTATCGGCTTCCCGCATGAAAATATCTTCGTGGCCGACAACGGCCAGGTGATGGAATTCGACCATTCCGGCGTCGGAATGTTGACGAACAAGAAGGTGCCGACGGAGTACGTGTTCGTTGACGGTTTGGGCGTAGGCGATACCAACCGTATCGTGTTACGCGATCGTCAGGAGCTCGCCGGAGACGGCATCGTGATCATCGTTGCGGTGGTCGAAGCTCGAACCGGAAACCTCTTGAACCTCCCGGACATCATTTCTCGCGGATTCATCTTCATGAAGGATTCGCAGGAGCTGATCCAGTCCGCTCGTCGATTCGCGGCCAAGGTTTTAAAAGATACGGATCCGAATTCCGCCGTGAACCCGTCCTATCTTAAAGATAAGTTGCGCGACGACATGGGTGAGTTCTTCTACAAGAAGACGGAACGTCGACCAATGATTTTGCCAGTTATCGTCGAAGTATAAAATGATCAAACAAAAAACTCCCAAGCTTGGGAGTTTTTTGTTTGATCGAATCCTAGTCAGCATTGATATCGACGAAGAAGGTGGCGGAGCTGTTTGTGAGGTCTGTTACGCGGACGGTTGCTTCGCGAGCTGTGAGACTTTCTGATTCCTTGAGGACTCCAGAAACTTTTGCTTCGGTTTCGGTTATCACCCCGCCCTTTTTTTCCGCGAACTGAACGTTGATTCTTGCGGATAAGCCGGGCTTGTTATCAATCGTCCAGAGCGTCACGTAGATGGTGCGTGGCGTTCCATTTTTGTTGTATGTGATCTTGGCCGTTTCATCCATTTGAAGGGTAAAAGGCTTTGAAAGATCCGTGATGTTTACGATGCCGATGAATTGATCCTGGAACGCCTCGTCTGTTCCATTGGCCGTATTCGCGACCGGTTGTTTTGCAGCGTCTTCCGTGGAGAGCTTTGTTATGCTGGTTTTGATCTGCTGGATCTGCGATTGGAAGTACGCATTGTCAATGCCGGAAGTGTCATTCGTCATTTTTGACGTGAAGAAAACGATGATCGCGGCGATGAGTAAAATGTTCGTCAACGAGAGCGCGACGATGATGGTGTACACGGGATTCTGGGAAGATGTGGAAACGCGAGACGAAAGAACGGATGATTTGCGCATAGGGTATGAAGAAATAATTGAACCCATGATATCACATTTTTTCCCGTGCGGCTTTTAATGCATTTGCGTACCAGAAGAGCTCATCGAACATCTTCGCGCATCGATCGTCATAGCTCGGGTCTTTGATCGAGCCGTCCTCGTTAAAGAGTTCACGGACATTCGAAAAGAATACTGCTTCGCGGATGGCGCACATGCGCAGTTCGTTCACCACGAGTTTGAGTTGTTCCGCCACGCGCACGCCACCTAATCCGCCGGAGCTCACGCCGCAGATTGCTGCGGGTTTGCGTGCGAATTCTTCAAAAAGCGTATCAAGCATTTCTTTGAGCGGCCCCGGATATCCATGATTGTATTCCGGGCTTACGATGATCAACCCGTCCGCTCGCTGCATGATGTCCGCCCAAGGTTTGACATGTTCTTTTTCAAACGTTTTCTTTTCGTGATAATCCGCAGGATCTACGAGGTCGCTCTGTACGCCGCGAAGCACGAGAAGTTTGTGGATGTACGCGGCCACGATGTCGCTCGAAGCACCGTCGCGGGCCGTGCCAAGGAGAACGGGGATGGAAAGCATACTTTTTCTATTTTAGCACAATCCCCTCATCGCGAGCGCGTATGAGGGGATTCGTGAGATCAGCAACGGGTGCTGTGAGTGGTGAAGAGAGGCTAGGCTTGAGGCCGTGAGAGTTCTACGGCGAGTTTATGGAGAGCCTTTTCCCTTGAACTACCTTCGGCGACGAGCATGCGCTCATCTGTTCCTCCAATGTGTGGCTGCCAACTTGGAAATGACTGGTCAAGTGCAAGATTGTCCTCTTGCCATAGGAGTCGCACGGTAAGCGTGCGTTTCGCATACTCGATACTCAAAGTCATGGTATCGCATTTGCCGATCATGCCGTATTCGACATCGGAGACGATGAAACATTGATCCAAGACGCTGGAAGACGACGGCGAGGGAGGGATGGAGGCTTTTCTTGCCTTCCAACGATCTCTTTGGACGCACGCGCCTCCTTGAAGGACGAGTGAATCTGATTTCGGACTTTGTCCCGGCTTCTGGTTCCTCGGCTTGCTGGATAGATCGAAGATCGTGGTACTTGAAGTCACGAGCAAGAACCTTTCTTTCCGCTGGAAAAGTGCGGTGAGGCGGTTATATCATGATTCGGAGAGCTTGAAAAGGGTAGGGAGAAGGGAAGAATGTCTATGTTAGATCGTTTGATGGGATTTTTTGGACATAAAAATACTCCAGAATATTCCGGAGTATTTTTGGTGGGCAAGGAGGGACTTGAACCCTCATGGGATTGCTCCCGCTGGAACCTGAATCCAGTGCGTATACCATTTCGCCACTTGCCCGCAAACGCGTAGCGAGAGTACTGGATTTTGGTGAAAAAAACAAGACAGAGGCCGCTTACTTCTCAGGGCGGGGGAACCCCGCCCCTACGGATACTCTTTTTTTGCTATACTCTATCCTATGCAACGAACGTCGCCTCGCGGCTTCACGCTCATCGAACTCCTCGTGGTGATCGCGATCATCGGAGTTCTGTCGACGTTCGCCGTGGTGCAGCTCGCTGGTTCTCGGGAAAAGGCGCGTGTCGCCAAAGGCGCGGCGCATTCCGGGCAAGTGCTTCGGAGCGTAGGCGATGAAGTGATTGCGCGATGGGATTTTGACGAGTGTACCGGCGCAACATTCATGGACTCGAGCGGATACGGAAATACGGGAACGTTGGTGAGCGGCGTTACGTATGCATCGAACGATCCGACAGGGGAGGGGTGCTCATTAAATTTTAACGGCACGAACCAGGTGATCATCCCGAATGCGTCTTTAGGTCCGCAGCAGACCAGGGCGATGTGGATATATATCGTTGGTCCGGTAAGCGGGAATCAAATGTTTTTTGATGAAGGAGTGGGAAATAATAATGCGATGAGTATTTATTTGAGTCGCGTCCGCACGATTACCACGGCTGCCTACATCCTTGATAGTAATGCCACGGTCACGAATAACAAATGGTATTTCCTCGTATCTACATTCGATGGGAGTCGTTTGAATTTATACATCGATGGGACGCTGGATAAATCAATCGCCGCCGGTCCTGCGGTACCGACGTCTCCAATCACATTAGGGAATTATGGCGGTGGAGGTGCGTATCGGTTCACGGGATATCTGGATGACGTTCGTGTTTATAACAGGGCCCTGACATCCATGGAGATCCAGAAGATGTACGCCGAAGGCGCGCCACGACATTTTGCCGTGAAGTAGCGTGTTGGAAAAACAAAAAGCCCGTTCATGTGAACGGGCTTTTTGTTTGCGATGGTTTTTTATTTCCATCTCCACGTGGTCTTTACGTACCAGTTGTGGATGTCCGTGAAACGATCGGACGGTGATCCGATGCGGATGCGATCGGACATGCCTTTGATGGAAGTGGAGTGGAGATAGCCGTAGGATGGACGTGTGAGGAAAATGGCGGGCGTGCGAGCGAGGATCGTTTTGGTGACGCGTGTTTGCGCATCAGCAAGCGTTTGCGTGGTGGTGGCGGTTTGCACGGCTTTGAGGGCGTCGTCGACATCCCGGTCTTTGAGGTTTGAAAGGTTGAGCCCGCTTCCGGATGCCTGCCCGCTCCACCACATCGGATAAAGATCCTGCGATGCGTTTAAGAGGACGTTCCAGAGGATGATTTGTGCGTTTCGCGTTTCGCTCATGTTCGCAATGAGCGTTTCAAAAGGTTCCACACGTACTTCTACGCGTAATCCAAGAATGGACCATTGTCGTGCCAAGACGTTCGCTACGCTCACGAGATCCGGAACATCCGGAACGGTCATGGTAAGCGTAAGGTCGGTTTTTACCGCTGGCGTTGATGTTGCTGCTGCGGTTTTCGTTTTTGAAGTGGAAGTGGCTGGAGATGTTATCTTCGATCGAATATCCGAACCGTCTCGAAAAGCCCATCCGGCTTTATCAAGAATCGTTCGAGCTTCGGCGAGACGTTCTTCGGTGGAAGAGGCGATGCTCGTATCGTCAAACGGGTACGGTCCGCTGATGGCTTGGGACGATCCTCCTTGTGCTTCGATAACGCCGGCACGATCAATCGCCAATGAGAGCGCTTGTCGGATCGCAGGGTCTTTTAACAGGGCATCATTCGTATTGAAAAACGCGATCGTGGATTGCGGAAGTTCGAGCGCGGATGCTTTGAGCCGATCGCTTTTTGTGAGTTTCGCAATATCTTGTCCAGGTACGAAAGCGAGCGTGTCAACGCGTCCGCCACGAAGCGCTTCTTCTGCGGAGTCGTGATCTGCAAAGAATCGGAATTCAATGCTGTTCAAACGCGGGGCAATGCCGACATAGCGATCAAAGCGATCAAGCGTGTAGGCGAGGATGTTGCCGCTTGCGCTGCGTCGCAGAGATCGGATGATGAATGGACCGGCTCCAACCGGACGGATGTTCGCATCCGCGAGAAGGGCGTTGGATGGAGGGATGTCTTGCCAGATGTGCGCAGGAAGGATGCCGATCGTGAGCGCGTTCATGAAATTCATGTTCGGCTCTTTGAGCTCGATCGCGATCGTCTGTCCGTCGATACGCAAGAACGTGGCGTCTCGGAACGAGGAAGCGTATGGGCTGCGCCAGGTCGGATCTTTTGCGGAGCGTAACGTGAAGAGCACGTCGTCGCTCGTGAGCGGCGTTCCGTCGTGGAACGTGATCCCTTCACGCAAGGTGATCGTGATTTTTCGGAGATCAGATGACCATTCGTATTTTTCGGCAAGCTCAGGGACGACAAGCGTTCCGCTCGTATGACGGAAGAGTCCGGAGAAGAGGAGCGCGCAGAGATCCGCATCCGGATCGTTCGTTGGTGCGTAGAGCGGGTTGAGGTATTTCGGGGATCCGACAACAGCTTCCACGACTTTGCCGCCCGAGGCTGGAACGCGAATCATCCGATCGTTCACCGCGGCCCAAATCGCAAAACCACCGGCGATCAGAAAAACGCCGATGGCTCCGAGGATGATGCGTTGTTCACGACTGTTCAACACGAGACCCGCGTATCGGATTTGCGTGAATTTTGGAATCTTTTTCGATTCCGTCACCTGCAAGACTAGCGCATGGTCATGCGCGTTCGACGGAGTGAATTCCGCCGATGAGGTTTCGGTACGTCCATGCCAGAAGAAAACCCGTTGGAGGAATGCGCGAAATTTGGCGATGAAGCCGTTCATTTTGATTAGCCGAGCACGAGGGTCAAGATCGCATTTCCGAAGAACAGGATGGCGATCGCAATGGTTGCGTAATGGAGGATTTTTTCTACGCCACGTTTCGTTCGAAAGACTTCACTTCCACCTCCGAATGCCGCGCCAAGACCCGATCCTCGCTGTTGAAGGAGGATCGCCGTGATCAAGAGAACCGAAAGAACCATCTGAATAATCGGGAAAATGAGTGCTCTCATAGGTACACAGGAGGGTAGCGCAGGATGCGTTTTGCGTCAATGTTTCGATCCCTTTTCCTGTGCTATGATAAGGGCATTGTTATGCCTGGTTTTCTCTCATTTTTCCGTTCGAAATATCCAAAAAAACGCTGGATTCGCGTCTTGATTCTCGTTCTGGCGCTTGTGGTCGGCATTCCGCTTATTTGGATGGCTTGGATGACTAGTTCATATTACATCCAAATCCAAAAAGGAACGGGTATTTCTCCAAAACAGAAGCTTTTGCAGCGCAGCATCGCGAGTAAAGTCGCGAATGTGACGGCGAATCAGGAGGACTTGGCGCGATTGGTGCCGCAGGGGAATGTGCCGAAGCTCGGGGGTGATCAGGCTCCGGTAAGCGTGGTGCTTTTCGTTGATTATCAATGTCCGTATACCAAGGAGAGCATGCCAGCCATCCGAACCGTGATGGATCATATTGGCGATCGTGCGCAATTGGTCATTCGTGATTTTCCGATCGTCGAACTTCATCCAGAGGCTCGAGATGTTGCACATGCGGCTCGCTGCGTGTTGGAACAAGGGCAGAAGGCCTATTGGAGGTATCAAGAATTGCTTTTCGCGCAACAAGATACGATCTCTTCGGAAGCGCTGCGACAGCTCGCTTCGACCGCGAGCGTGAACGTGGCGCGATTCGACGAGTGTATGGTTTCGCGTCGCTACGATATTGCGATCGACCAGGATTTGACATTCGGTGAGCGCGTCGGCGTTTCGGGAACGCCGACCTTTTTCGTGAACGGAGCAAAATTTGAAGGGAGCGTAGATGAAGAGCTGTTTACGAAAGCCATCAACTACTTCTTGGAATAGGGTGTTACCACTTTTAGGCATACGGCCGCTCGTAAACCGCGCTCCTCTTCCCCTTGTCAGTATCGTCAAGCTGTGGTAGCCTCGCATGCAATGTGACTTTGCGTATTGAGCGCGAAGGAACGTGCCTCATGACTGCCTCAAATTTCATTTCCATCCGTGGCGCTCGCGTTCATAATTTGAAGAACGTCAGCATTAGTCTTCCGAAAAACAAATTGATCGTGATGACGGGACTCTCCGGGTCCGGCAAGTCCTCATTGGCATTCGATACCTTGCATGCCGAAGGACAGCGTCGATACGTGGAGAGTCTTTCGAGTTATGCGCGACAATTCCTTGAACTTCAGGACAAGCCGGATGTCGATGAAATCGTGGGACTTTCACCAACGGTCGCCATTGATCAAAAATCCAGTTCGCATAACCCACGTTCAACGGTTGGAACCGTAACGGAAGTGTACGATCACTTACGTCTCCTCTTTTCCCGCGCAGGTCGTGCGCATTGCCCGGGGTGTGGCAAGCTCGTGTCTGAACAGTCGCCAAAAGAAATCGCGCAAAAGATTTTAGCGAAAACCGCCACGTCGGATCTTATTTTACTCGCACCGATGGTCCGTCAGCAGCGCGGTGAGCACAAGGTAGTGCTTCAGGGTGCGGAGAACGCCGGGTACCACGAAGTCCGATACGACGGCATGCTCGTGGATATCGATGAGCTGCTTCGGACGAAGGTTGATAAGAAAATCGAACATACGCTCGAAGTCGTGGTCGTGAAGTTGGAGAAGAAAACGAACATGGTGCTCGAATCGCTTCTCGAACTCGTGAAGCAGGCCTTGGATCTCGGCAATGGACTCGTCACGGTGTTGGATGAAGATACGGCGGAAGAACAGGTGTATTCCGAATCGTTGTTCTGCGCGGATTGCGGCATTTCGCTCCCAACGCTCGAACCGCGTCTTTTCTCGTTCAACTCGCCGCATGGCGCATGCGCTGCTTGTACTGGCCTTGGAACGAAGCTCGTGTTGGAACCGGATCTCGTGATCCCGAATCGCAAGCTTACGATCGCGCAAGGGGCGATCAAGCCATGGACGCGCATCGCCGGGAACCAGACATCACATCTCAAACTCATCGAAGCGGTCGGAGCGGCGCATGGGTTTTCCATCCACGAAGAACTTCGAACCTTCTCCGCAAAAGCCATTGCCGTTTTGTTCGACGGCACGGGCGATCAGATTTACGACGTCGAAGGGAAAAAGCAGAACTTTACAGGCATCCTGACGATGCTCGAAGAAAAGTATCGTCAAACGGATAGCGAGTACGTGCAGAAAGAAATCGAAACGTACATGCGCGTGATGACGTGCCCGGTATGCCAGGGCAAACGTTTGCGTGCGGATGCCTTGAGCGTTCGCGTAGCGGATAACACGATTTCAGATCTCGTGAGCATGCCATTGGATGATCTCTATACGTGGTTCGATGCGCTCGGAAAGGGAACGAAGAAAGTGAAGGCCTCGCGTATCATCCGCGTCCGGCCAAGCGATGTGATCGATCCTGCAGGATTTACGGATCGCGAACGTATCGTGGTGGATCAGCTTCGAACGGAAATCAAGCGTCGTCTCGCGAACTTGATTGATGTTGGGTTGAATTATCTCACGCTGGATCGAAGTGCGATGTCGCTTTCCGGCGGTGAGGCGCAGCGCGTTCGATTAGCTGCGCAGCTCGGTTCGGAGCTTTCCGGCGTGATCTACATCCTCGATGAGCCGTCGATCGGTTTGCATCAGCGCGACAACGACAAGTTGATCAATACCATGAAGCGTTTGCGTGATCTCGGAAACACCGTGGTCGTGGTTGAACATGACCAGGCCGTGATGGAGGCTGCGGATTACGTCGTGGACGTGGGTCCTGGTGCCGGAGAATATGGCGGAGAGATCGTTGCTAAGGGAACGCTCGCGGAAATCAAGCGAAGCCGCGAGTCGCTTACCGGTGCGTATCTCGTAGGTAAGCGCACGATCGATGTTCCGAAGAAGCGGCGCAAGGGGAATGGCAAAAATCTCGTGATCAAAGGTGCAACGGCTTTTAATCTCCGTAACGTTGAAGCGAAAATTCCGCTCGGCGTGTTCACGTGCGTCACTGGCGTTTCCGGTTCTGGAAAATCAACGCTCATCCTCGATATCTTGTCTCGTGTCCTCTCCGCGCATTTCTATGGCGCCAAGGACCTTCCGGGCACGCATAAGAAAATCGAAGGCATCCAATTCCTTGATAAGGTCGTGTCCGTTGACCAGTCGCCGATCGGTCGCACGCCACGTTCGAATCCTGCCACGTATACCGGCGTGTTTACCGCGATTCGCGATTTGTTCGCGGAGATTCCGGAAGCCAAGATGCGCGGATTCGATGCGGGAAAGTTTTCGTTCAATGTGAAAGGCGGAGGACGCTGTGAGGCATGCGGAGGAGATGGATACGTGCGCATTGAAATGCAATTCCTCCCGGACGTGTACGTGGAATGCACGGAATGCCATGGCAAGCGATACAATGAAGAGGCGCTCGAAATCCATTGGCGCGGAAAGAATATCGCGGATATTTTGGAAATGACCGTGGAGGAAGCGCGACGGTTCTTTGTGGATCAGCCGCTCATCTACGAAAAACTCACCGTGCTCCATGATGTCGGTCTTGGCTACGTCAAACTTGGCCAGCCCGCGACAACACTTTCCGGCGGTGAGGCGCAACGCGTGAAACTTTCTACGGAACTTTCCCGTCGCGCAACCGGTCGTACGCTCTACATTCTCGACGAGCCGACAACGGGTCTGCACTTCGAGGATATCAAGCGACTTCTCGGCGTGTTGAATGCGCTCGTAGATAAGGGGAATAGCGTGCTCGTCATCGAGCATAACTTAGATGTCATCAAATCCGCGGACTGGGTGATTGATATGGGTCCGGAGGGCGGCGTTCGCGGCGGACAGATTATTGGTGAAGGAACCCCGGAACAGGTCGCGAAGGTCAAAACCTCTTTAACAGGAACCTACCTCAAGAAGAGCTTATAAAAGAAAAATTCCCCTTCCCTTCATAGGGAAGGGGTTAGGGGATGGGTGTGTAGGATCTAAAACAACAAAAGCGAGCTCCGAGTGGGCTCGCTTTTGCGTTACGGACGAGTGGTCGCAACGACTTAGAGAAAGAAGATCTCCTTCGGTCCAAAGGTTATCGTGTACAGGGTGATGGCGCCGATGAACGCGATATCGTCTCGCGGAATCATTCGACCGAGCAAGCCTGGGGTCACGCAATCGATGATGAGTGTAACCAAGAGGCCGATGGCGAAAGGCACGAGAATTCGTCGGAGACGCAGTGGCGGAAACGGTGGGAACAGCTGTTCTGGAACGAATACGTAGGGATACATCGTATGCCTTTTCTGTCACCATGTGACGGTTTTGTTATTTCCGAACGAGGAAGGTGACGCGGGATTCTTTCGTTTCCCGATCTTTGTAGTGGGTACCGTTCCAAGTGCCGGTCGGGGTCACTCCTCCGCAACCCATGCGATCGCATGCTAAAGCGGTGAGTATTTCTCCCGTTCGAAGGAAAGCCGTTCGGTCGGAGAAGTCCTCGTACTCCCGGCCTGTTTCCAGGGCAAGAACTGCACTGCCGGGAAGGATGATTCGATGACACAGAAAGCATCGACCGTGTCGATCGTGAATATGCTTGGCGGCACACGTTGGGCACCTGATTTCGCAACGGATGCCTTCAAGGCGTTCTCCATACGCACGGATTTCGAGTTCGTAGTTGTAGGGGCCGCGATGACCGCATGGATACTTGTGGCCAAAATGTTGAACCAAGGCCTTTCGAGCCCATTCCGGGATGAATGGGAGCATGAGGAGTTGAACGACGTCGATATGGCATTCATTGTCGATCAACTCGTCTCGCGACGGCGAGATGTCGTCTATTTCGGATGAAAGAGTGTTGTGAATGGACAATGGGATACACCTCCTGAAAAACCGATAATCGCCAGCATAGCAAAGAACAGTTGTCTTTGCAAGGGTCGCATGATCAGGGTCTAGAAATGACAAAACGTCCCGATGCCTATCGGAACGTTTTGAGGAGGTGGATGAACTGGGGGTCATCCGAGGCTTTGCACGCCTTGTCGCAGGGACAAGTATTCCTGGAGGGGAATGACGGTTTCGATCGTTCCTCGTACGGAATGGTATCCGTCAGGAGCCCATGTCCCGGCCATGGAAAGAAGGGAGTCGATGCAGGTAGGTCGTAGACAACCGATCAGGCTTGGAGATCCTTTTTCCGGAAGCACGATTTTCGCTTCTTGATGCAAGTCGGTCATGTCCTCTGAATGGATGAACAAGGACGTACGTTCACCTTCGTCGATGCTGAATCCGCAGTAGGCACAGCGAATGGAATGCTCGTGGAGGTGCTTCACTTCGCATTCCGCGCAACGGATACGTGCCTCGAAGAATTCGGGCGTATAGGGAACGAATTCTCCATAGGCGTCGATCCGGTAGAAGCGTTGGTCCGTATGTCCGCATTGGTATTTGGCTTGCGTCCATCGACGGGGAAGTATGTCAAAAACGTATCCGAGGCGAGATCGAACGATGCGGATTTCATCATGTCCTTTTGGCATGGGAGGCGCTTCGTGCGTGGTAAAGATGGTTGAAAGAACGGGAGAATCCATGAAGTATTCCTTTCGTTGGCCGTGATGTTCACGGGTAGAGAATATGGATTTCGAGATCTTTTCATAGCGCGTTCGTTATGTCAATTCTACACGGCATTTTTTAGGATACAAAAACGCCCCGATGTTCAATCGGGGCGTTTTGAATATTTTTGAAAGGTTTACTCGGCCTTCGTTTCTTCCGTAGCTACCGGCTCTTCTGTAACAACCGGTTCTTCGGCTGGAAGTTCTTCGGCAACTGGAGCCTCGACCTTCGTTGCGACTGGGCGGAGCTTTGGAGTGACTTCCTTCATGCGCTTTTTGGTGTCGCGGAGGAATCCGATATTCTTGCGGGCCACCTTGAGCTGCTTCACGAGTTCGATCTTGTCGATCGTTGGCAAGGCTAATGGGAAGATTTTTTCAACGCCCACGCCATTGCTGACCTTTCGGACCGTCATGGTCTTCTGGATGCCCTTTCCGCGGATCGTGATCACGAGGCCTTCATAGACCTGGACACGGTCCTTCATACCCTTGGTGGTTTGCTCGGAAATACGCTGGTGAACGCGAATTTCCATCCCTGTACGGATCTGTTCAGGGTGGAGGACTTGGAATTGCTGCGTTTGCGCCATATAAGTGGCAGGATCGTACCTGAAAGCAGGGATTTGGTCAAGTTTTAGCGAGGGAGGCCTTTTAAGATCGCTTCGGCGGTCACGTCTGGGCCTGAAAAATGGGTGGTATCGATCACGAGATCGTAATGGGAGGGGTCCTTGTAGTCTATCCCGTAGTATTTCTGGTAACGGCGGTCATCCGAAGCCATCCGTTCCGCAGTGACCTGTTCCGCTTCGTCGACGGACGTGTACAGCGGTTCGTCGTCCCGGTTTTCGCTTTGGTCTTGTCTGGCTGCGAAGATGCGTTTTGCTGCCTCATGCGGATCGCAGGCGAGGAAGACCTTGAAGGCGTGGGGGATGAAGTGCCAGCTCAGTCGACCTTCAATGACGAAGTCGTCTTCCGTTTCTCCGAGATGTTTTTGATAGTCATCCACGTCCTTATCCGTGAACGCCTCCTGCTCGCCGAGCGCGTTTAACTGACTGATCGTCATTCCTCGTTCGATGGCCATTTTGGATCGAAGTCCGCCCATGGAATAGCGTGGAAAATGGAAGTGATCGGAGAGGATGCGTGAGACGCTCGTTTTTCCAGAGCCCGGAACGCCAGCGATAGCGATGATCATAGTGACGAAAAGTTTTTGGTGTTAGCTAGTTATCTTCTTTGAGCGCCCGTAACATTTCCACGGTTTTGCTAATGTCTTTATCCAAAGGAATTTCGAACGATTCTTGTTCACCCGTCGTTGGATCTGTAAACGAAAGCGCTACGCTTTGGAGTAAGAGACGATCGGACTGGATCTGTCGAATCACGCTCTTTGGCTTATAGAGCGCATCACCCACGACCGGGTGATTGAGCGCGTAGAGGTGGGCGCGGATTTGGTGTGTACGACCCGTGAGAATTTGGATTTCGAGAAGCGTAGCATCTGGCAACCGTTCTTCAACGCGATAATGCGTCCAAGCGGCCTGTCCGTGTTCGCTCTTTTCTGGGAATGCGGCCATGCGCGCTTTGGAATTGGATCGACCGATACGGAATCGAATATCTCCTTCATCGACTTTCATGGTGCCGTATACGAGTGCTTTATACGTTTTTGAAACGCTGTGTTGTGAGAATTGATGCTTGAGATGATCAAACGCATCTTGCGTTTTAGCGATCACTACGAGTCCGCTCACGTCTTTGTCGAGTCGGCTCATGATGCCTGGTCGAGAAGGGTCGTCGCCAATCTTAGCGACCTGTGGCGCATGGGCGATCACTGCATCGACGAGCGTTCCTTTTGGCGTTTTGTGATCCGGATGCATGAGCACGCCGCGTGGCTTGTACACGACGATCCAATCAGCGGTTTCTTTGATGATCTTAAGGTCTTTCAAGGGTTGTATTTCGTTTTTTGAAGCGACTTTTGTGGCGCGGCGAATCGAAACGTGGGGTTTGGCTTTCGCTTCCTGTTCGCGCTTGTGTTCTTCCGATGCCATGGTGATTTCGTCGTTCGTTTTGAGGAAGTGGTGGCCGGAGACGTTTTTGCCGTTCACGAGGATATCCCCTTGTTCAACGAGCTTTTTAGCATGAGAACGCGAACAGTCCTCCATGTTTTCCGAAAGGAAAACGTCGAGGCGTTTTTTATGATCTGCTTCTGTGACGATCCAAGAGGGGTTCATGGGCGGATTATGGCTTAAAAAGTGGTTTTGGGCAATCCAATTTGACAAGCAGAAGTGGTAAAATAGTCGTGGTCGTTCAATTATCAGGAGGCAATGATGGCTTGAATACGGTCGTTCCTCATCAGAATGATATTTATTATAAAAATCGACCAAACCTAGCCATACCTAAGAATGAAGTATTAAAAT
>JAHBAS020000043.1 GCA_018499965.2 Candidatus Uhrbacteria bacterium | reverse complement strand
CGATTCTCAGTGCGTCGGTAAGCCGGGCTGTGAAGTTTGTAATAACGCACCAACGGATGACGACGGAGACGGTGACATTGATTGCGCGGATAGCGATTGTTTCTCCTCTCCGCTGTGTACACCGGCTTGGCTGGAGTCGAAGTTCGGCAATGTTTACGCCTCACAGGGTATTTCCGGTAATGCGCCTCCGGCATTGAAATCGAATGCAACGTACTGCCTTTCCACGAGTGGAGCTATTGCGGGCTTCTCAAGCGAACAAGGGTGTGAAGAAGCGGGTCAACAAGCTGTTGATTTACCGGTGGGAACGGATGGGTACGCTTCAGCGCTTGGTCGTATTGATGTAAACGGAATTTTGAACGGACGTTATGGTCAGGTAAAAACGATCACGAATGCATCGCAGATCGATACCAGTCCAATGGCGGGCAAGGTCTTTGTCTATGACGATGCGACATGCGCCTCGCCGTTTGTATTGCCGGCAACCACCTTTAACAATGCATCGGGTGCGAATACACGTGGAAGTGGTTTGTTGGTGATCAAGGGGTGTGACTTGCGTATTACGGGTAATTTGAACTATCAGGCTTCTGGCGCCACGAGTTACCTCCGCAATCTCGCGTCACTTGGTGTGCTCGTTCTCTCCAAATACAATGGGACGACGTATCAGCGTGGAGGTCGAGTGATTGTTGATCCGAATGTGACACAACTCGTTGGTGCGTTCTTTGCGGAACGTTCTATTGAAACGGGTTCAACGGGTGATCGACGAACGGATCAGCAGCTTCGTGTATATGGTGCGATCGTTTCCCGCGAAATTCTATTCCAGCGTCGCTGGAGCAGTCCGGATGAGCCTGCGGAAAAAGTAGAGTTTGACGGTCGTGCGATCGTGAACCCGCCTCCGGGCTTCCAAGATGCAGCAAAATCGCTGCCGACATTGAGTGATCGATACTAAATTATGGGATTTTTCGCCAAAAAAGAAGCAAATAGCTATATCGGGATTGATCTTGGCATGAGCGGGATGAAGATCGTTGAGCTTCTGAATGAAAAAGGAAGGGCTCGATTGGTGACCTATGCCTACGCGGATTATCCTTCTCTTCAAACTGAGCATCAGGCGATCGAGGCTACGGAAGTCACCGGGAATTTGTTAAAGAAGATGCTGGATCAGGCCAAGGTAACCACGAAGCGTTGTATTGCCGCGCTTCCGATCAGTTCGGTGTTCTCTTCGATCATCAGCGTTCCGGCGACGAATGAGAAAGAATTGCAACAGGCGATTTCTTGGCAAGCGAAGAAGCTTATCCCGATGCCTCTTGAGGAAATCTCACTGGATTCAAAGATTTTGGATTCTGAAGGCGCGAGTAACGGAAAGAAGATGACGCACGTGTTGCTCACGGGCGCTCCGAAGGGATTAGTTGCGTCATACGTCGACATCCTTTCGCGCGCCCACATGGAGCCGCTCGCTTTGGAGACTGAGGCTTTTGCGCAAATTCGTTCGCTCGTCGGACGCGATCGATCGACGGTTATGATTATCGATATCGGTTCGTTCCGCACGAATATCACGGTGGTGGAAAAGGGCGTTCCATTCTTGAGTCGGTCTATCGCGACAGGCGGGTCCGCCATTACTTCGAATATCGCTGCGACATTGGGTATTCCGTTCGAGCAGGCCGAAACCATGAAGCGTGATATCGAATCCATGCAGCAATTTGCTCCAGCTGGTGATTTGATGCCAATTCTCGAAACGCTCTTGAAGCCGATTGTGGATGAAGTGAGGTATTCGTTCAATTTGTATCAGGGTCAGGGTGAGAATGGTCAGGTGAAGCGCATTGATAAATTAATCGTTACGGGTGGGTCGTCTTTGTTGCCTCGATTGCCAGAATTCTTTACGCAATTGATGAATGTGAATGCGTATCGAGGTGATCCATGGGCGCGTGTCGTCTATCCTGAGGATCTCCGGCCGATCCTTGATGAAATCGGTCCTCGGTTTTCCGTTGCCGTTGGTTGTGCCATGCGAGATATCGAGTAACGGATGCAGGGTGATCTCGCGCGAATTCGAGTCCAAGAGCCTATGCTCGTGTCCTCGATGAGCGCGAAATATCCCATTCATGTCAGACATCTCCCTCCTTCCCGAAGATATGCGGGGCAAGGAGCGAACTGAAGAAGAAAAGTCTCGACCGGCTCCGAGTGCGGAGGCGGGTTTGGCGATGCACGTACCATCCGTAGAAGCAGATGAGGATATTGAAATTATTGAAGTTGATGAAGGGGATTTGGCGGCAGTGCTTTCGGAAGAGCCTTTCATGACACGGCTCACGTATCGGATGTCGCTCCTAGTGGATCAATTGCGCGGTCGATTCACAAAGGGTCAGGAAGCGGCTGCACCGGCCAAGGTTCCTCCTCAGTTTTTCAAGCCGCCTCGTCCGGGTCTCGTTACAACGCCTGGAGCGAGTCCGTCTACCCCTTCGGCGGGTATTGCTCCAACGGGGGGATTGTCGGGAAAGCCAATGCCTGGAGCTTCGCTTGCAAGTGGAAAACCCGTTGTCCCTGGTGGTGGAGCGAAAGCGAGAATCATGCCGCAGACGAACGTTCCTCGTCGCGTGCGCGTGATTCGTCGTATCCGAAAACCGGTACGGGTGAGCTTGATTCCACCAGAAGACCTGGTCGTTTTCAGCGTGGATGTGGGAAAGCGAAAGTGGACGCTTGGTCTCTTCGTATTGTTCTTTACGATTTTGATTACGGGCGGTTATTTCCTCATTTCCCGGCAAACGGCACTTGCATCTTCCCGACTTATGGAAGCTCGGGAGCAGAATGCCCAGATTCAGGCGCAGATTACGGAGCAGCTCACGAAATGGGGAACCTATGAAGATTTGGAAGCGCGCTTGCAGATTTTGGATACGCAATTGAACAAGCATATCGTGGTAACTCGCTTGTTCGAATTTTTGGAGGGCGCGACTTTGCCGAATGTGACATATCAGAATGCGGTTTGGTCGGCTTCGGATAATAAACTTGCGCTTGATGTAACGGCTTCTTCCTACGATGCGACGGCGCAACAGGTGATGGTCTTCGAAAAACAGCCACTTGTCGTTTCCGTGGATGCTTCAGGTTTTACCGCAGAAAAGGATGTGGAAACGCGTGAGCTCAAGTCGGTAAAATTCTCTCTTATGGTTGAGTTGAAACCGAATGCCTTCGTTGGTCCTGCGGTTATTCAAACGGCTTCTGATACGGCGACCTCATCCACGAATATGCTTACTCCGTAGTGGTATGGCAAATTTTCTTCCAAGTCATCCGCCAGAAGCGGCGCATCCTCCTTCTCACGATGGGGGTGTTCCTGTTGATAAGGGGAAAATCGCTCCAGCGGGTATGCATGTTTTTCATACACCGCGTCCCGGGAGCGCTCAGGGTGCGCACGTGCATCAAGAAGGGGATGCGAACGCTAGTCCGCAGGAGCCGGTATTTCATCGACGACCATCAAAGGCGTTCGTTGAATACTATGCCGTAACGTTTCTTTTGTTAGCCGCGTGTACGATCGGCGGAGGGTATGAGTTGCTGCAGCCGAAGATCCTCCAGTTCCGATCCGTGAACGAGGAAATTACGGCTCAGCTCAAAGAAGCGGAGGGCGCTCGCATGTATCTGGATTCTTTGAACACATCTATCGCATCTGCCTCAAAGGTTTCTCCGGATGCGCTTCAGCGGGTGAATGAGGCGCTTCCGAAGCAATTGAACATCCCAAAGCTCCTTCAGACCATGGATGAGATTTCCCGCGTGAATAATATCGATATGGGAAGCGTGCAATTTTCGCCAGGAGCTCCTATTGTTTCGACGCTTTCGAATTCTTTTTCTCTGATTCCGATCAAGACGAGCATTGGAATTGAAGCGAGTGGATATCGGGATATGAAGGATTTCTTGATGGATTTGGAAACGAACGTTCGACTGATTGATATCGATTCGATTAGCGTGAACGGTGATAAGGATGGCAAGGTTTCCTACACGCTGCAGATGACGACGTATTCGTTGGGTGAGCCGACCACGCCTGCTCCGGTTTCTATTCCGTTGAATGGCGAAATGCCGATGACGCCAGGTGCGGCGGCGAACATCCCTGGCGAATTGTAATATTCCTTTCGAGATCCATGTCTACCTCTTCGATTCTCATCAAACGTGTTGCAGTCCTCCTAGCGGCGGCGGTCTGTTTAGGTATGGTGTTTTGGGTGGGATCGAAGCTTTTAGAACCGACGAACGTACCTCCGCCGTTGCCACCTAAGTCCCTCGTGTCGTTCCAGGGGGATACAGCGGTGCTGGAAAATCCGTTATTTAAAACACTTCAAACATTCGTCACTGGAGAGGTGGTTTTAGGCCCGGTTGGAAATGGTTTTCCATTCGGTGCGAGCGTTGAAGGCGATGCCTCGAGTACGACAGCTACGGATATCCGGTTGCAACTCGCGACATTTGAATCCGTGCCCGTTGGAGATGGGTATGTTGTGAAGGATTTGATTCGTGGCCGCACGGGAAAGGTTGTTGCGCTCCTGTATCGTCCGGAGGGTGACGGGGTTACATACGATATTCGAACGTACGCATGGAATGAAATGACGATTTTCGCATCTTGGCGTGCTGATGCGGGTGCAGGGAGTCGTGTTGCGGGCATTGCAGAAGATAGCTCCGGATCTATTTGGATGTTGAACGAACGCGGTGGTGTAGGTCGTGTTAAGCAAGGCGAATCGCCGACATGGCTTGGGGTTCAAACGGGTTTAACGGGTTCAAAGTTGCGTATTGCCATTGATACCGCAGACCAGGTGTGGATTTCAGACGGAATGACCGTTGCGGTGGGCTCGGAGTCTTCATTTACTCCGGTGGATCTCTACGCAGGTCTTTCCGAAGGGGAGCGAGAAAAATTAACGAATCAATTAGCATTGCTTCCGCCGAGTATCAAGCCGATGCCTCAAGGCGCAGGATTGGATGGTTTGGTTCGGGCCGCCCTTCAACCGGAAGACTTCTTTCAGCTTGCGGATGGTCGTTTGGCGCTGACCACCGGGTACGGCGTCATGCGATTCCCGCTTTCACAAACGAATCGCATTGAGTGGATTGATACGCTCGATTCACTCGCGCTTCCTCTTGCGGTTGCGACGAACGGTGATGTATGGGCGTTGCGTTATACGGATGAGATGCTCATGCGTCTTCGTGGAAGCGAATCGTCAGGATTTCGTCCGGGGAGTTCTCCGAAAGATGCGAGGACGAATCCAGATCTCTTTACGAGCGCCGGTTCTCGATTCTTCGCCTTTGATTATGCGGCAACTTCCACGTTCCTGTGGTCTACGGATGGTACGGTATGGGGGAATCAGATCGTGGCTGCATCCGGAACCATGCCAAATGACACGGCGCGAAAAATCGTGAGTGATCGATTCGGAGGGATTTGGGCGATTTTGAATCAGGGAGGGTTGATGCGTATTTTTGAGGGTGCGAAGATCGAATAACACACGTTCTATTTTAAGGGGACATGCACGTCTCATGTAATGCATAAGGGGCTATGAATGAAGCGATTCTTCGAAGTCTTATCAGCAAAGGGATTCTCACGGAGCAGTCCGCGAATATCGTTCGAGATCTCGTTGCGAGAGGCAAGACGTTGGAACAGGCGCTCGTGGGCGGTCGATACGTTTCGGATGTTGATTATGCCATCGCGCTCGCGGAGGCGTACGGTTTGCCGTTTTTGAATTTGGATAAGTGGGAAGTGCCATCGGAAACGCTTGCCTTGTTGCCGGATGAGGTCATGAAGACCTTCCGTGTGCTTCCGGTTAGTCTTGGATCGGATCAGGTGTTTACGTTTGCGCTCATGAATCCAAAGGATTTGCGCGCGGAAGAAGCGATCGACTTTTATGCATCCGGAAAAGGATGGAAACCGAAACAGGTTGTCGCTCCGGCAACGCAGATCCAAAAGCTTTTAAAAATCGGCGGCATTGGAGATGTTACGGAGTATGCGGCGCAAATCGACACCTCGAAAAAAGAACGCGCGAAGGAAGAAAAAGACGTTGAAGGCCTCAAAGAAATCATTAAAGGCGCTCCGGTGGCACGCATGTTGACCACGATTATGGCGAACGCAGTAGAACAGCATGCGTCCGATATTCACATCGAACCGCTTGGAGCGGAGAGTCGTATTCGCTATCGTATTGATGGCGTTCTGCGAACGGTACTGGCGCTTCCGGCAAGCGTTCATCCGGCATTGGTCGCGCGCGTCAAGGTGCTCGCAAACTTGAAGTTGGATGAAACGCGCGTTCCGCAAGATGGGCGCATCCGTCAGACCTATGCGGACAAAAAGATCGACTTCCGTATTTCCACATTACCGGTCGTTGATAATGAAAAGGTCGTGCTTCGTATCTTGGATACCACGAAAGGCGCCCCAACCTTGCAATTGCTTGGATATCGAAAAGAGCACGTGGATGTAATCATGGAAGAAATCCATAAATCCCACGGCATGGTCCTTGTGACCGGACCAACGGGATCTGGTAAGTCCACGACCTTGTTTGCATGTTTAAACTTGTTGAATAACGATGGCGTAAACATTTCGACGCTCGAAGATCCGGTGGAATACTATATTCAGGGCGTGAACCAGTCCCAGGTGCGTCCGCAGATCGGGTATACTTTTGCCGCTGGACTTCGTTCGCTTTTGCGTCAAGACCCGAACGTGATCATGGTCGGAGAAATCCGCGACCGTGAAACGGCGGAGTTGGCTATCCATGCCTCGCTCACGGGTCACTTGATGTTCTCCACGCTTCACACGAACGATGCGTTCGGCATCGTTCCTCGTTTGATCGATATCGGCGTTGAGCCGTTCTTGCTTGCGGCGACGATTAACCTTGGTATTGCGCAACGTCTCGCTCGTCGTATTTGTGATCAGTGCAAGGAGGTCCAGGAAATCGAGCCGGAAGTGGTTGAAAAATTAAAGCAGGAAATGCGAGCGATCCCGAAAAAGTACATCGTAAGTTCTATTGATATTGAGAATCCGGTGTTCTATCACGGGCGCGGATGCGTACAGTGCAAGGATACAGGATACTTTGGTCGTGTCGCCATTGAAGAGTTGCTTCTCTTTACGGTGAATGCCCGAAAACTCGTTGAAAAAGGATTTCCAACCGTAGATGTCATCGAGGAGGCGAAGAATCAAGACATGCTTTACCTCCGTCAGGATGCGCTTCTGAAATCGCTTGAAGGCCATACGACGATCGAAGAGGTTTTCCGTCTTTCTCAGGAAACGGAAGAAGAAGAGGATACGCCGATCGTTCCGACGAAGGTGGAAAAAGTCGCAGAGGTCGTCGCAAAACCCGTGGTATGACGGATGTGATCCTTGCTGATCGTGATACGCATTTTGCACAGGCCTGCGTTCGCAGATTTGAAGAGAAAGGCGTTCGGGCGCGTTATGCTTGTAATGGATCTACGTGTCTTCGATTGGTGGAAGAAGAGCATCCTGGCGTCGTGATTATCTCCATGGCTTTAGATGGCTTGGCTGGATTTGAACTCGTATCTCGATTGCGGGAAATTCCCCACGTCGTGCGACCGTTTGCCATTGCCATCGTTGCACTCGCTCCGGATCCGGACGATCTTCGCGCTTCCAGAATATACGGATGTTCCGGGTATTTCGTGCGCTCCTACATTTCCATCGAAGCCTTTATTCATCGCATTCACCGGATGCATCTGTCGCTATCCCGTTCTTCTGGATAGCGTGATAGGATCCCACGTATCGTATGCCAACATATAAATACCGCGTTCGAACCGAAGATTCCCGTATTCAGGCGGGGTTGGTTGATGCGGCAAATCCGAACCAAGCATCGGAAGCGTTAACGGAACGCGGATTTGAAGTGATGTTGTTGGAGCCGTATGAGGCGAACAAGGCAAAGGATGCCCTTTCATTCCTTTCGCGCGTTAAAGCGAAGGATATCGTGATCATGAGTCGAACCTTGTCGGTTATGGTTTCGGCATCCGTTCCGCTTGTGGACGCTTTGAAGAATATCGCCATCCAAACGCCGAATCCTACGCTTCGGCAAATCATGATGGACGTTGCGAGTGAAGTGGAATCCGGCGCACGATTATCGGATGCATTTGAACGACATCCGAAAACTTTCGGATCGTTCTTCGTGAACATGATTCGATCCGGTGAAACGTCGGGTCAGTTGCAGCAGGTGTTGGAGTATTTGGCGGATCAGCAAGAAAAAGATTACGACCTCACGAGCCGTATTCGCGGCGCTTTCATTTATCCGGCATTCGTTATTACCGCGCTCGGTGTCGTGGGCTTCCTCATGATCACGTTCGTTATTCCGAGTTTGACGGCGATTTTGGAAGAAGCGGGAGGGGAGTTGCCTATTTCTACCAGGATGTTGATTGGTGTTTCGTCATTTTTTCAACAGTTTTGGGTGCTCATTATTTTCATGGTTGGGGCGGCGGTGGTTGGGGCGCAATTTTTCATTCGTACGCCGTATGGTCGTGAGTTTTTCGATACGATCAAGCTTCGCATGCCGATTTTTGGAAAACTGTTTCAAGATATCTACGTTGTCCGTTTCTCGCGTTCGTTGGGGACGTTGATCAGCGGTGGCGTGGACCAGGTGACGGCTTTGGAAATCGTTGCGGGCATCGTGGGTAATCAAGTGTGGCGACGATTGGTCTTTGATACGATCCGAGAGGTGAATGAAGGAAATTCGATCACGACCGCTTTTTTGCGCAGCCGATACGTCCCAACGCTCATGAACCAGATGATCGCGGTCGGAGAAGAGACGGGTCGTTTGCAAGAGGTGCTTGATCGCGTTTCTGACTTCTTTAAGCGCGAAGTCGATAACCTCGTTCGTAACTTGGTGACGTTGATTGAGCCGATCGTTATGGTGATTCTCGGCCTCGCTGTAGGCGTGATGGTCAGCGCTATTCTTCTTCCGCTGTATAACATGTCATCGGCGGTGTAGAGTGGGTAAGGAGATAGGAATTTGATAACGTTTTTTAGATAACGGCGCTCTCAGTTGATGCACTTTCTACGTTATCCTCATCTCGGGCGTATCGCTATTGAGAAAGAAATATGCTATACTTATCCACAGACTAAACAGTCCACAAATTTATTCCTTCATTCTTATGATGAAAACGAAAAAAGGTTTTACGCTCATTGAGCTTCTCGTCGTGATCGCCATTATCGG
>JAHBAS020000027.1 GCA_018499965.2 Candidatus Uhrbacteria bacterium | reverse complement strand
TCGCGGTTCGTACAGCTAAATTCGTCGCTTGATTTCGATCCCGATGATACGCCACAATCGTCATGATACCCGTGCCAGGCTCCACGGCGGTTTCGATCGTATCCCGCCAGGCGCGACGCTTCTTGATCTCATCCGTTGGAAACGCCGTCATGTCAATCGACGCATCATCCACGACGGCTGAAAAAAATGCGGTCGTATAAATGATCTCGCTCAAGTTCTGTGCGATACGTTCCGTAGATTTGATCGCGGTATACGGATCCAATCCAGTCGGATTCGTTTGCGTGATTAAAAGCTTGACTGTACTTGAATACTGAAATGGCTGAACGAATGAAAATCCGAGAGCGAGTACACACCCGAGCACCGTCATCAGGACGACCTGACGCCAGGAAAGCGCGACGATACGTACGTAGTTTGGACGAGACATGTTAGTGGGTAGAGGGTGGTGGGTAGAGGGTGGTGGGTAGAAAATGCTACCCCCTACCCGCTCCCCATAACCCTTCTTATTTCATTGCGGAGCTCATCACCTTGCTTCCGAGCGCTACGGACATTTCCATGCTTAACCCGTCACGAAGGATGGTAAGCTTCACCGAAGCATTTGGTTTGTACTGGACCAAGATCTCTCCGAGATCCGCTCGCCCGTCTAGGATATCACGATCCACCAACTGAATCACGTCACCATCGCGCAATCCCGCCTTTGCTGCCGGAGAATCCGCAAGGACGCCGGAAACGCCTTTCTCTTTATTCCCAACGATAAGCGCACCACGCGTTGGAATTTTCCCTGGCTCAACCAAACGCGTATTCGCTAAATCCACGGTCTGCACACCAAGGGAAGCGTGCATGATCACGCCATCGGAAAAAATACCGAACAGCGACGGAGCCCATGCAGAAGACGGAATAAAGCGCGCGTGACCATCTGGCATCCCCTCCATGAGACCAACGAGCGAACCATTCGTCCCCCATACTGGAGATCCGACGTCCCCTGCTCGAAGCATCCCAGAAAGCGAGCCACGTCGGGCAGCAATATCACTGGAAACGCCCTGTAGCTGTTCAATATCACGACCTAATGCCGTAATAATCATCGATTCAAAATTTCCTGGACGACGCTCAATCCATACCGCCATACCGCGCGTCACATCTTGAAAACGAGCAAAGCTCGGTGCGGATCCGTTATGGATATCCGTCTTTAAAAACGCCACGGATCCACGCGCATCTGCAATGCCTTTTGAAACCGCATGCGGACCGTCCTGCCAAATCACCAATTCCGCGATTGGAACGTTCTTCACCGTCTCAAGAGGAACCACGTACCATCCGTCAGATGTGACGGCCACGGCTTGCGCCAAGGCATCCGCATCACGATAGATCGTCACATTCTTCGAAGGCGTGCGATATACCGTAGCCGCCGGACTCGTTCGACGTTCCGTAAACGCCGGAGGAACGATCAATTCAGGCGATTCCGGATCTACATTGACCAACGTTACTTCCGGAGCAACGAGCGAAGTCGAAGAGGAAGAGGAGGAAGTGGAAGAAGCGGATACAGAGGGAGGGATGTACACGGTCACAGGAAAATCCGCAACCATCCACCCTGCCATCGCTCCTGCACACGCCCCACCCGCGATCGAAGCCGCAAGGGTGATAAGCGCAAAACGCATATCTGAAGAAAAACCGTTCCATTTCATAGGCGTGAGTATACGTGAATGCGAGAGAATTTGGAATAGATAAAACCGTAGACGGTGATTGGTGGGCGGTAGGAAGGAATGCTATGCATTTCACCTACCAACTACCCTG
Source organism: Candidatus Uhrbacteria bacterium (assembly GCA_018499965.2). Taxonomy (GTDB): domain Bacteria; phylum Patescibacteriota; class Patescibacteriia; order 2-12-FULL-60-25; family 2-12-FULL-60-25; genus 2-12-FULL-60-25. The sequence goes on along the minus strand of JAHBAS020000027.1, from coordinate 31,273 downwards.
CCCCCCCCTTACCGCCATGCGGCGGTAAAAGCGACAGCGGCTAAAAAGAGAATCATTCCGATCACCTCCAAAAGAATCATGTTTCGCGGGATCGGCGGAGCGATGCCGTATCGGCGGACACGAAGCGCTGCAGCACCGCAGATGGAAGCGATCATGGCATGAACTTCCATGCGAAGCGGAACGATCGCGATGATCATGCCGATCTGCGTACTGATCCACGCGCCGATCAATGTCCATCGCAAACGGGATTCCGGCGTTGCTTCCGGATGCGCGGTCACATACCACAACACCCCTCCGACAACAGCAAAAAGAATCATTGGGGAAAAACGCTGCGTATTCATGAACACCAAAAGACCAGACGACGTATAGGCGAGCAACCAAAAAATAACCGGCACGAGCGCAAGGTTCATGTGCGTCATCCCATTCACCGGATACTTTGACGCATAAAACGTTGAGAGAAAAAGAAGCTCCACCAAAAGATAGGAAACGAGTCCGACAAAAAGCGGAATCCCCCAATAGCGCAACCACCCCTCCACCAGCAACATGCCAAATCCGGCAGCCGCAAAAGCCATAAGCGCCGGAACGGCGAGACGAACATCTTCCCACCCCCAATGACGTTGGCGGAACATGGTCGCAATACCTCCGATGAAAACGATGAATGCCGGAACGAGAATCCACGGATACCAATTCGCGTACTGCGCCTGCATCGCAAAACATCCGGCAGAGATCATGCCGATGATAAGCGGGAGCAATCGGAAGAGAAGAGCCATGCGGTGTGCGCGATACGACTATCACGGATACCCTAAAAAGAAAAGGGCAATCATCGAATTATCGCGTCGATGTGGCGGATGTCGATGAAACGAATGTGAGAAGAAGCGATCCGTCTTGAAGATGAATATCTTTCAGGCTCATTGATCCAAGCTTTACTCCCCACGACATTCCGCCATTCGTTAATATGGATTGGCGCATTCGTTCCACCAAAGCCGTGCTCACTGGTAATTCGCCGAGATACGCCTTTTGAACAATAAACGAAACATTGCTGCTCGATGTAACAGAAGGGAAGATTTGCGCAAAAGCATTCACCTCTCCGACCTTCGTTTGTACGGATCCAGAAAGCTCAATGGAAGACGTGCCGACCACGGCCTGAATACGTTTGACCAACATATCACTCGTTGATGTCGTACGATCAGCAATCACTCCACGAAGCAATCCCGTCATTTCCGTTTCCGTAATCTGGACATTCTTCGCTCCGTCCCGTGTTGTACTTGCCGCGAGAACGCGCTCCTGTACAAGCTTCACAAAATCCGCAGACGAGATCGGCTCCGCATCTACAATCCTGGTTGGAGCGATCGGATGATAAAATTTTGAGAAATACGGCACGCGTACCAAGCCCGTGCGTGCAACCACATACGCGCCCACCGCGATAATGACGATCAAGGCGATCAAAAACATCAATAGGCATGAATAGGCGTTTCGTCCAACCTTCGGGCGCTTCAATGAATACTGCGAAATCGCCTCAAGACGAACCGGCGTCGCTCCCTTTGGAGCAGGTGGCGGTGGCAGGGACGGACGAGACGGCATCGGAGCTCCGCTGTGATGCGGCGTTGGAGGTCGCGGGGATGGTGGAGGCGTTGGCATAGTAAGGACGAAGAGGGATCGACAAAGCGTATGTGAAAGGATAGCATGCGTGCACGCAACGATCATCATGAACTTCGCAGAGAATAAAAAGGCTCGGTATAGCTATGAAACCCTCGAATCTTTCGAGGGCGGGATCGTATTGACCGGACAAGAGACAAAAGCAGTTCGTGAAGGCGGCGCAAACCTCCTCGGGAGCTATCTCGGCTTTGAAAAAGGCGCACTTTGGCTGAGACATGCATCGATTCGACCCTATTCGAAAGCCGGCAAACTCAAGGACTATCAGCCAGACCACGATCGCAAAATCTTGATGCACAAACAAGAGCTTGAACGGCTTTTTGGAAAAATACAGCAAAAAGGCTTGACATTAGTCCCCTTTTCCCTGTATCCTCATGGCCGTCAGATCAAGCTCTCTTTCGGTCTCTGCCGCGGAAAAACGACGCACGATAAACGTGCCTCGCTCCGCCAACGGGATATCGAAAGAGATATGCGCTTTGACATGTAGCACTGCTACACTCCGGGGATGCCGAGCATCGACGGACAGTTCGTTCGACTTCTGCAGACCGAATGTCAGGACCATTCGTAAATCCCTCCTGAATCAAGACAACTGCCAACGTCTTCACAAAGGTGAAGGAAGCGGTCGCTTCGGCGTTCCGTGCTCCTTCCACCGCAGTGGCTTTCGCCTAGTCGAAACGTCCACTCCGATCGATCCCTGTTCGCCCGCTGCGAGGAATCCGATCGTCACTTCGCGGGCTTGTATGCGCGCTTCTACCTCGTCTGTGCGCATAGACCTGGCGACGATGGTAGGAATTGCCCTCTTGTCCGTTTATCGTGCAATTCCTTATCCGAACGGACTATGTCTGTAAACGAAGGAGCCGTGCGGCTGGACCGGACGGGGGTGCGACTCCCCCCATCTCCACCACAAGAGATTTACACACGGGAGCATTGAGCCTACGGTTCAATACGACCATCTCTCATTCCACTCTTCTCCAATGCGTATCCACTATCGACGCAATCGCAAACCGCAGTTTGATGCTGGCCTCCAGTATCGAGCCAACGATGCGATTCGCGTTCCAAACGTCCGCGTCGTCGACGAAAACGGAGAGCCACTCGGTGTCATGCCGACACGCCAAGCCATTCGCTTAGCGCAGGAACGTGAGCTCGACCTCGTTGAAGTCGCCCCAAAGGCAGAACCTCCGGTCTGTCGCATCATTGACTACGGACAATTCAAATACCAGAAGGAGAAGGAGCACAAAGCGCAAAAAACGCACGCTCGAAAGGTAGAAGTGAAAGGCATCCGTTTGAGCGTAAAGATGGGAGAACACGATCTCGACATCCGTTTAGAAAAGACAAAAGAATTCCTCGCAGATGGCCAGAAGGCGAAAATTGAAATCATCCTTCGCGGGCGCGAAAAAGCCCATGGAGACATCGCAGCGGATCGCATCAATGATTTCATCGAACGGTTAAAGCCATTCTTCGAACTCTATATCGAACAACCGGTGAAGCGGCAAGGCGGTAACGTTTCTGCCATTATCGGACGAAAATAACTTGATTATTCCTCTACATATGAAGCAGAAAACGAACAAGACGATCTCAAAGCGCTTCCGCATCACTTCCACCGGAAAGCTTCTTCGCCGAAAGGGCGGTCAGAATCATTTCAACGGACGAGAGTCCGGTGTCGTCACGCGTAACAAGCGTAAAGACGAAACCATGTCCGTCTCGGATACGAAGAATATCAAGACGTTGATCCAGAATTTCTAATCACGTCTCTCACCTACTCCTGATTTTACACCTATGCCACGAGTCAAACGCGGAATGATGCATGTCAAGCATCGCAAAAACATCCTCAAGCGCACCAAGGGCATGCTCTGGGGCCGAAAGTCCAAGATCAAGCTCGCAAAGATCGCGGACGTCAAAGCCGGACGTCAAGCCTATGTCGGTCGTAAGCTCAAGAAGCGAAACAACCGATCCCTCATGCAGACCCGCATCAATGCCGCTGCACGCGAAGCCGGAACGACCTACGCCAAGTTCATGAATGCCTTGAAAGTCAAAGGCGTCATCCTTGATCGCAAAGTCTTGAGCCAGATGGCCATGGATTACCCAGAGGTCTTCAAGAAGATCGCAGCGTAAACGCTCGATTTCAAAAAAACATCAAAGCTCCCCGCAAGGGGAGCTTTTGATTTAGCGAATCGTAGGCCGCCCCCTCTCCATGCTATACTATCGTCAATTCTCTATGTCCGAATCCGCCGCACGCATCATTGAACCAAGTATCCCTCCCGCACCAGAACGGAAAGGTCCGCCGCCGCTTCCAACCGCAGCAGATCAAGATCGCATTCGACTCGCCTATTCCAACCCAAATCCGGAACAGACCCTCGATAAGATTGCCGAACGGGAACGGGAGATCTCGCGACAAAGATTCGAAGCGCAAATCGAAGCGCTGAATGCGAATGTCCATTTGATTGCCGCAAAGCGCATGAAAGGCATTCATGAGGAACAGGATTGGAAGACCGTGCTTGACCTCCGAAAAGCCGAAATCGAACTCATGGAGATGATTGACGAGCTGCGTGCGGAAGACGATGCGGATACGAATTCCGCACTCATTGAAAAAGCCGCTCGTGCCCAAAAAGCCGCCCGAGAAGCGCTTGACCTCGTGCACCTCGACGCAAAAGAAGGCGTAGATGACGAGGATTGGGACTACGAAGGGGCGGCCGTCGATGACGCTGAACTCATCCTTCCAGACGTCGTAAAACCAGGCGCGCTCAATGTAGCCGCAGAAAACGACGCGCGCCGCCATCCAAAAGCCGAAAGCCTCCTTCGGAAACAAGAAGCGATGCTAAAGGCTCAGGACGATCTTGAAGGAATTTCTAATACCGAGCTTGCGGAAAGCGTAGATCCATTCTTCGCTAAGCGTGCGGCGGAAGAAAACGAGAGAACAGAACAAGCGAAAAAAGATTTTCACGGGGCTACCGATGCGGAGATTGAACAAGACGTTGAAAAGGCTTTTGCGCCATACGTAGCCGAAGAAGAACGCCAAGGCAGAGCGGATTTTGCAGATATTACCAAAGAAGAACTTGAAGACGCTGGCGAGCACTTGTTCGAAGTCGAAATCGCCGAAGATCGCATGCAAGCCAAGCGTGCAAAAGAAGACCTCGAACGAGCTATTCAAGCCAGAAATACGTTCGATCCAGAAATCCAAGCCTCCCTTGACCAAACATTCCCAGAATCCCAAGAGCACCGTCGCCTCTTAATGGACATTCCTGCCACGCTTGAAGCGACACAAAAGAAAACGGACGCTCTCGATTCTTATTTGAACGAAGTCCAGCGCACGATTGACATAGGTCACGTGAACAACCTTATCTTCAGAAGTATCCAAGACGACCTGCAAACGTCTTTCCGCGCCCCGCTTGAAGAACGCCTTCACCTCATCCAACTCTCCCCGGCTCGCAGCGAAGACGCCCAGGCGGAAGCGGCAATGATCGCAGAAGCGCTGCATCGCATTGAAGACGCGAAGCACGCCCTTGGAAAAACACAGCTCAAACCCCTTGAACGCCCGCAGGCCGATCGAATTCGATCAAAGAATACCACTGATCCATCGCTCGAATCCCAGCTTAAACTCAAAACCAAACTCCGAGATGCGCTCGTGATGATTTCCGAGGACCTCGTCCAAGCTCTTGAAAAAGCCGGCATGAAGAACCCGGAACTTGAGATGACGACGTATACGCAACCAGGAATCCTATCCGGCCTTAAACGGCTCTTTACCTCCCCTGCTTCAAGAATAGATGCGAAGACCCTTCAAAGAATTACAGGCAGTCTCCGAGACGCTCAGGTGAAATTCAATACGGCGTATTACGACGCCTATGAACAGGCACAGAACGTAAAAGAACGAGGAACCCTGGGTGGAAACATGCCGATCGAACACCTTGGCAAGGATGCCGATCTGTTCGCCGTATGGAAAGCAATCCACGAAGAGATTAGCGCCTTAAGTAAGGATGTGGAGGCTCCGACCGTTCCAGAGATGCAAAAAGGGAAAGGCGAAGGAACGAAAAACGCCGCGATCCAGAATCAAATCAACGAACTCCGGTCACGGGAGGTCGAAGGTACGGAGATGATTGCGCGCAGCGCAGAAGTGGAAGCGGCAAAACGAGCCGGTATCTCCGATGCCGAGACGATTCTTGAAGAGATCCAGACCGATCCGCATACAGACCAGCTCACGTTCCACGGGCAAGCCTATCTCAACCAAATGGTCGCGGTCATGGAATCCATCAAAGCGAGCGACCAGGTACAAACCGCCAAAGAACTCGCCATCCTCGAAAGCATGCAAGAAGAACTCCTCGAAAACGGCATCCCAATGACTTCAGGCGCACGGTTCATCGAAAACGCCAACAAGCTTCGAAACGCACAGCCCCGGAAATCAAAAGAAGAACGGGCAGCCAAACGTGCAAAGAAAGCCGAAGAGATTACGAGAAAAAAGAAATACGCGGCAAAGAAAAAATAGAAACGAAAAAGACTGGGTGAACCAGTCTTTTTTGTATGTTCTACAGCCTTTTTACGACTTCCGTTCTTGGATTTCCGAAACCACGCGTGCGATGAACGCGGCCTTTTCCATACTCTCCTGATCCTTCTGTCCGCGGATGCGAACCGTGAGCGCCTCTCCGGCAGCTTCACGATCGCCGACCACGAGCGCATACGGAACTCTCGTTTTCTCTGACATACGAATCTTCTTTCCAACGGACTCCGTAGCATCATCCACATCTGCACGAATGCCTGCGGCGACCAATTCCGCTGCAATCGCTCTCGCGGCATCATTATGACGGTCCGCAACCGGGATCACGCGAACTTGATTCGGTGAAAGCCATGTCGGGAAGGCTCCGGCATAGTGCTCGATTAAAATTCCAAAGAAACGCTCGAATGATCCCAAGATAGCACGATGGATCACAACTGGACGTTGACGGGATCCGTCTTCTTCCACGTATTCGAGACCAAAACGTTCTGGCATCTGATAGTCCAACTGGACCGTGGCAACCTGCCACATACGACCGATCACATCTTTAACACGAACATCGATCTTCGGACCATAGAACGCTCCATCACCTTCATTAATACCGTACGTCAATCCAGACGCATCCAAGGCGCTCTTTAAGTCAGCCTCTGCCTGATCCCAGGTAGAAACTTCCCCCAAGAAGCTTTCCGGACGCGTGGAAAGCATCACTTCAACGATCGGCAAATTGAAAACCGCATAAATCGTCTTCACACGGGAAAGCAATGCGAGCACTTCGTCGCGGACCTGATTGTTGCGGGCGAAGATATGACAGTCATCCTGCGCAAAGCCGCGGCAACGCGTAAGCCCACCAAGCGAACCGGAGAGTTCGTAACGATGCAATGTGGTCGTTTCCGCTAAGCGCAATGGAAGATCACGATAGGAATGCAATCCTTCGCGGAACACGAGCATGTGCCCAGGGCAGTTCATCGGCTTCACAGCCATTTCACGATCATCGATCGTAATCTTGAACAAGTCGTCCTGATAGTGATCCCAGTGGCCGGAGGTCTTCCAAAGATCCGTATCGAAAATCTGCGGCGTCTTCACTTCCCGATATCCCTCACCATAGGAATGTTCTTGCACGAACTTTTCGAGCTCCTGACGGACAATCATGCCATTTGGCAGAAAGAACGGAATACCCGGAGCCCATTGATGGAACATGAAGAGGCCAAGTTCCGGACCAATCTTGCGATGATCTCGCTTCTCCGCTTCTTCCAGCATTTTAAGATGCCCATCCAACTCTTCCTGCGTGGCGAAGACAAGCCCGTAGATACGCTGCATCTGCGCATTCGCCTGATTCCCGCGCCAATACGCACCAGAAAACTTCGTGAGCTTAAACGCGCCAATTTGACTGGAAGATTCCACATGCGGACCACGACAGAGATCCACGAAATCCCCGGTCTTATAGATACTCACAGACTTCACATCGCCAAGATCCTGCTTTTCTTCTTCGGACAAGCTCGTCGTCCCCTTTTCTTTGAGATCCTTCAGAAGTTCGACCTTATAGATCTGGCCCATGCTATCGAATAAGGCGATCGCTTCATCGATACCCATTTCCTCGCGCACGAACGGACGATTTCCCGAGCTCATCTTCTTCATCTCCTTCGAGATCTCTTTGAGGTCTTCTTCGGTGACAGGGCGACCGATATCAATATCGTAATAAAAGCCATTTTCAATGGCCGGACCAACGCCGAACTTCGCCTGCGGGAACAGGCGTTGGATGGCTGCTGCCATCACGTGGGCGGCACTATGACGCTGTGTTTGGATATCCATATGGATTGGTAGGTTGTAGGTAGTAGGTTGTAGGTAGAAATCAAGATCCGTGAAAGACTTTCTTGAAAATAAAAAAGCCGGCTTCAGGGATCTGATTTTCAGACCTTGATAGCCGGGACGATTCCGATGACATTCATCAGGACCGCGGTTCCACCCGCTTTCCCCGATAGCGTTCGGGGCGCTTTTTCGCGAAGATTGTCACTACCCGGTTGGTAGCCGAGGAGAACACAGAGGTTCAGGAAGAAGAATACGGAATATGGCAGAAAAAGTCAAAAACAGCCTATCTCACCTTCACCGTCACGTGATCTTTTAATGTCGGCAATCGTCGTACCCAGCTTGGTTTGACGATGATTTCTGCAGATTCTACGCCATTGATTTTCTCGATAAGCCGCTGAGCATCTGCGATTGGCTGGCCCAGGATAATCGTCTTATCAACGAGTCCTTCTGCAGACGTACGCTTTGTCAAAACCTCGGCTGTGACGTCGATATTCGCTTTTTCATTTGCCGCATCCACGTCTTTAACATCAAAAGAAAGCTTCATTGATTCCCCCGCCGTGGCGAGTTTACGGTCTTTTGGAATCGACTTTTCCACCAATGACTGGATCGCCGCATTCAAGTCTTGCTTGGCATAAAAAACGCCGGTCACGTTCAGCTTCATGGACATAAGATACGCATCCGTTTCATCCCCGATGGTAGCACTCGTATTCTTATCGACGATTTCCGTGCGATACGTCCCCTCGGAAAGGGATGCTTCCCCGATATTCGCACGAAGCGTTTTCTTCGCCTCTTCTAAAATCGCATCCTGCAAAACCTTCGCCGACGCATCAGCGTCTTCTTGGGTGAACACGCGAATGTTCCGCTCCCCGCCCGTAAACGGCGTCACGCTCTCGGCATAAACGAGTTTTTGCATGGAATCCGAAAGGCCTGGGATCGTAAACTTCTGTTTATTCGTAAAATCAAAGGTCGGCCCGGTTTCGTCCGCATACGCTTTCACATCAATCGTCCCTTTGGCCGGAACGGTTACATTTTCACTGATACGATATAAACGTTCGTCATTCGTAAGCAATCGCGTTGTTTTGACCAATGCCTGAGGTTGGCTATTCGTATTCGTAATACGTACCGTTCCCATGGAAACGCCCGTAACCTTCTTTGCATCTCCTTTGGTCACCTGGAATTCCTGCACCCGCTCGAATACTCCTTGTACCACCCGGCCATACAGCGTTCCATCGGCATGGTTTCGCGTAATCGCCATACTCACGTTGATCGGCGTCGATTCACGCGATGGAGTAATCCACACCGTCGCTCGCACGGATGAAAACCACAATGCCGCCAAAACAATGACAACCGTCAAGCCGATGAACGACATGGCGATCTTTTGATAAAGGCCGGAAATCGGCGGTGCGGGAAACGGATCACGGCCCCCTCGATGTTTTTGATGGCGAATAGCCATAGTGCAATGTGCGCTTAGTATAGCATACGAGAAGAGGTAGACCGTAGCAGTAGGTGGAAATACATTTCCCGCCTACAGCCCATCAATAACCAACGATCATTCACCCCTCCCCTCTACCCTCTACCCTCTACCCTCTACCCACTTACGTCACCTGCACCGTATCAGGACCGAGAATCGCCTCCAATTCTTTCACCATCGCATCACTGAACGACATTCGGCTCTCGGATTTGATGATGCGTGACCCGTGTTCGTCATAGACTTTAAAGTAGACGTCGTACACCCCAGGATGCCGATCGCAACATGCCCGCAATTGTCCCAAGAACACTTGCGACAAATTTGCCTTCACATGCAAGGTAATGGAAACGATTTTCTTATGAACCTTATTTGTGTTCTTTTCCCCGTCGCCCGATGATTCATCCGTTTCCACATCCCAATCCTCTTCCCGAATAGCGGACTGCGGCATCGCGGCCTTGATCGTCGGAATGTTTTCTTGCGTGATTTCAAAACAGGTTTCCACGAGCAATTTCATCTCCCCGTCTTTCTCTTGCGGACGACCCGTAACGCACATGATCGCATCCGGCTTTAAAATCGCTTCATAGTCTTTGAACGTTCGCGGGAAGACTACCGCTTCAACCGAACCGGAGAGATCTTCTAATTTCGCGAAAAGCATCGGATCCCCTTTTTTCGTGTAGATCTTTTTCAGGTCAACGAGCACGCCTCCGCAACGGACCATCTTGGATTTCTTGTGCTTAACGAGATCAGCTACAGGAATAAAATACCCCTGCAAACATTCTGACGTTTCTTTAAACGGATGTTCGGAAACGAAGAGGCCGAGGAGCTCGCGCTCCCATGTGAGACGATCGCGCCGCGTCACCGGTGGCGCAGGCTTTAACGTCACACGACGCACCGTATCGACCGCCGTGTTCGCAAACAAGCTCGACTGACCGCTCGACGCCTCTTGTTCAAGTTGTTTGTGGAACGCAAGCAAGGCGTCCACGTTAAAGAGCAGCTGATTTCGTTCTCCGAATCGATCCATGGCTCCGGATTTGATCAGCACTTCAAGTGCCTTCCGGTTAAACGCACGCCCATGGATACGCGAAGTGAAATCCGTAATGTCTTTATACTCTCCGTTTTCTTTACGCTCACGAACGATCAACTCCGCCACATCTTCGCCCAGTCCTTTGACTGCATGCAATCCGAAACGGATCGTCGGCATCGCACCCGGATGATCGACTGATGCTTTGACCACACCGAATCCGGCGAATGATTCGTTCACATCCGGAGGCAATACCTCCATACCCATGCGCCGACACTCTTCGACCTCAATCGTGATGCGCTCGATATTGCTAATATCCGAATTCATGAGCGCAGCCATGAAGCAGGCCGGGTAATGCGCTTTAAGATAAGCGGTTTGATACGCGACCATGGCGTAGCAGGCCGCATGACTCTTATTGAATCCGTAGGCCGCGAATTCTTCGAACTGCGTAAAGATGCCTTCAGCAACACTCTTTTCGACGCCGGACTTGATCGAACCGTCGATGAACTTTTCACGCATCTTCACCATGAGTTCCGCAATCTTCTTTCCCATGGCCTTACGCAACGTATCAGCCTCGCCGCCCGTAAAGCCGGCCATGTCTTTGGAGACTTGCATGACTTGCTCCTGATACACCGGGATACCGTACGTGTTTCCCAACGCGTTCTCAAGCAACGGATGCGCGTACTCGATCTTCTCCCGACCATGCTTTCGACGAATGAACGAATCGATGAACTGCATCGGACCCGGTCGGTACAATGCCACCATGGCGATAATGTCTTCAATGCACGTTGGCTTGAGTTCGCGGATGTACCGCTTCATGCCGTCAGATTCCAACTGGAAGACCCCCGTGGTTTCTGCGCGACCCAGAAGGTCATACGCTTCGTGGTCATCGAGCGGCACGGCATCGACGTCGATATCGACGTCGTAGACGGCTTTCGCGATATCTAAACAACCTCGGATGATCGAAAGGTTCGAGAGACCGAGGAAGTCCATTTTCAAGAGACCGATCGCTTCCACGGAATTCAAGGAATACTGCACCACGACTTCCACATCGCCACCCTGGGCCTTCTGCATCGGCGCATACGCATCCAGCCGCTCCGGAGCGATGATGATGCCACAGGCGTGCTGCGAAGCGTGGCGCGTGGTCCCCTCAAGACGGATCGCGAGGCCGATCAGCTGCTTCACGCGCGGATCCGTTTCTACCATGGCGCGCAACTCCGGACTTTCCTTGCTCGATTTCTCAAGCGGGATATGCTTTCCCTGCACCGGTGGCGGAATCACCTTTGCCACGCGATCGACTTCCTGGAACGTCATGCCGAGCACACGCCCCACATCGCGAACCGCGGCACGCGCGGCCATGGTTCCGAACGTGATGATACCGGCTACGCGATCGCGACCGTATTTTTCCATCACGTACTCGATCACGTCTTTTCGACGCTCGTCATCGAAGTCCATGTCGATATCCGGCATGGAGATACGGTCAGGATTCAAGAAACGCTCGAAGAGCAAACCGTATCGCAACGGATCAAGGTTGGTGATTTTCAAGGCATAGGCCACGATGGACCCCGCTGCAGACCCGCGGCCCGGGCCAACCACGACATTGTGCGACTTCGCCCAATTCACGTAGTCATGCACGATCAAGAAGTACGTCGCGAACCCCATGCGCACGATCGTTTCGAGTTCAAAATCCAAACGCTCTTTTGCCTCTTCCGAGATCACGCCGCCATACCGCTCCATCAGTCCAGCCTCACAAATCGCCCGAAGCTCATCATCCGGCGTCCGTCCGCTCGGTACGTCGAACGTTGGCAACAAATTCACACCAAGCGTGAGCGTAACCTGGCACCGATCCGCGATCTTCCGCGTGTTCTCAACGGCATCCGGGACATGCTGGAATGCCGCAACGATCTCTTCCGGCCCGCACATGGCATGGTCGATATTCGAAACGGAATATCGATTTTGGTCGGAAAGCATCTTTCCGTCATGGATGCACTGCAAGACGTCTTGGGCTTCGCGATCTTCCGGGTCTTCATACAATACCTCTTTCGCGGCAACGAGATTCGCACTCGTCTTTCGGGCCAAGGCGATCAACTTTTCATTCGCCTCGTTCTGCGTTGGCGATTCCGGATGATGCATGAGCTCCAAAAAGAAATTTTCCGGTCCGAAGATATCCTGATACTCGCGCAAGACACGCTCAGCCCCCTCTTCATCATGCGAAAGGAGAAGTTTTGGAATCTCGCCCCCGGTGTTTCCGGAAAGAGCGATAATCCCCTTGTGAAAGCGACGTAACGCATCTTTATCCGTACGCGCTTTATAGTAGAAACCCTCTAAAAACGACTCGGAGATGATCTTGAGGAGATTGTGGTAACCCTCATTCGTTTCCGCCAACAAAATAAGCGAGTACGATTGATCATCAACGCGCGCTCGCTTGTCGGTTAATTTGTTCTTCGCCACGTTCACCTGCACGCCTAAAATCGGCTTGATCCCTTCTTTGGTCGCTGCTTTATAAAAATCAACCGCCCCATACAACCCGGCACGATCCGTAAGTGCGATCGCATCCATGCCAAAACTTTTGGCTTTTTTCACGATGCGTTTCACGTCTCCAATGGCATCGTACAAGGAGTACATGCTACGCACGTGGAGATGGACAAATGGGCTTTTCGGTTGTTCGACGACGTCTTCTGACATACGGATGTTCTTCGCTGACGGGACAAGCCCTGCGAGTTAAACGCGATTCAAGTACGGGTACATTCTGTCCGAGAAGAACGCTCATGGCAAGGGCATCAACAAAGCAATGAACACGCTTCTGTTCTTTAAAGAATCTCTTAAAAAGCCATCATGAACACAACTAAAAAGACATGCTTTTAGCATGTCTTTTTACAGGATATCCTTCAATATTACCGTCGACGGGATCGTCGGCGTGCAGGCGCTTCATCTTCCTCGTCATCCTCCATAGCTTCGTGACGGGAACGGATGAAATCGGCAACCGCACGGCCGCCTTGGGCGATGGCGTTGATGTAGGAAGAAGAAGACTCCAATCGATCGCCGATCTTCGAGACTTTTTCTTCTACCCAAGCTGCTTTTTCTCGAATCTTTTTTATTGCGCGATTCGCTTGCCGCATCGCAAGCGCGGCTTCGAACAATAACCACGTGAGCATGGCAGCCACCCAAAGGACGGCGATCGCGATCACGAGGTATAACAGGTCTAGCGTGGAAGTAAATGACATATGCCCCTCTCATCGAGAAGTATAACACAATTTCCCACGCAAGACGAAAAGATGTTGATAAAAAAATAGAAGCGACGCGTGTCGCTTCTATTTTTTTTATCAGGATGATTATCTCATCTCCGCACCGAATGACGTCTTGAGCGTTTTCTGAATCTTTTCCATCAGCGTATCCACTTCTTCCGTGGTCAACGTGCGCGCATCGCTTGCGAATGTGATATGCATTGCGACGGACTTCTTCCCTTCTGGCAGTCCTTTGCCTTGATAGGTATCAAACCATTCAACGGATGCGATGAGCGAATCGATGCCTACGATCACATGTTCCATCTTTGCGTACTCCGTGCGCGTATCAACCACAACCGCAAGGTCGCGACGGGACTCCGGGAATGCACTTGGCGGCGTATACGAAGCACCGTGCCCGGCCACGCGGAATATCTCTTCGAGATACCCATGCACCATGGCAACGCGGCCATCAATCTTGAAATTCACAAGGACATTTGGAGCGACTTCTCCGATCGTAGCCAATAAGATATCTCCCTTGAAAACCTGGATCGTTCGGCCCGAATGCCAGAATCCTTGCTCGGATACGCGCTTCCACGAGATCCCTGGGACGCCTAATTCTTCCAAGAGATGCTCCATGAAGCCTTTCGCTTTCTTGAAAAGATCCCCTTCGCCGAAATATGCGCAAGCGAGTTCGAGCGATTCGTTCGGTAGTTCGTGGTAGCCCTGTTGCACGAGGTACGCATTCGCCACTTCAAAAAGCGACTGCTCGCGGAACCGTTCTTGGTTATCCGCCACCACCTGCAAGAGCGACGGCGCGATCGTGGTACGCATGATCACGAACTCTTCCGTCAAAGGATTCAAGACTTTGAATGCACGATCTGGGCTATGTAGCGACTTCTCAAACAAAGCCTTGGATACGAACGAATAGGAATAGCATTCCGTAAGCCCTGCGCCTTTGGCGATCTCTTTGACGCGATCTTCCAAAACCACTTCCGTATCCGTTGGACGTGGAGGCAGTTCGCCGACCGGAAGGATGGCTGGAATGTTTCCATAACCGTAAATACGTGCGATCTCTTCGATGAGATCAACGCCATCTTCGATATCGTACTCACGCCACCATGGCGTCGTTGCCTTCAGCATTGATCCGGACGATGTCACCTTGAATCCGAGATTCTGGAGCGTCTTCTTCTGCGTTGCCGCCGGGACTTTTACGCCCATGCGAGCTTCAACTTCTTTCGTGCTCACGGAAAAGGTACGCGCCTTTGGCTTCGTCGGATACACGTCTTCAACCGCCACAACCGTCCCGCCTCCAAGCTCGCACGCGAGCTCAATAGCCTGCGCCATGGCGAACGGAATCCCTTCTGCGGAAAGCCCTTTTTCGAAACGCAACTGCGAATCCGAGTAGAGATTCAAACGGCGGGACGTTCGACGTACGGAAACCTGATCGAAAGATGCGCACTCAAAGATCACGTCCGTCGTATCCTCATAAGCACCGGAATGCTCTCCGCCCATGATACCCGCAACCGCGACCGGACCTTCAGCATCTGCGATCACGAGCGTCTTCTCATCCAAATCATAGGACTTGCCATCAAGCGCGACCATCGACTCCCCCGCCTTTGCACGACGGGCATGGAGTTCTGGAGATTTTCCTTTGACGCGCAATCGAGCCACGTCAAAGACATGCATAGGTTGGGCGTATTCCAAGAGCACGTAATTCGTAATATCAACGAGCAACGAAATCGGGTTCAGCCCCGCAGAAATCAATCGCTGTTTGAGCCACCATGGAGACGGTCCGTTTTTCAAGCCAGCGACGCGAACGCCCATGTAACGATGGCAGAGTTCCTTGTCGTGGATTTTAATAGCTAACGGCTTACGGTCGACGGTCGACGGCTTTGGGAGTTTCTTGGCAGGCTTCCAAAGCATTTTGCGGTTCAAAATCGCAGAGGCTTCGCGGGCCATGCCGATCATGCCCATGGCATCCACGCGATTGCCCGTGACTTCGATATCCATTACCACGTCGCCTGCGAGATCCAAGAGGTCCGCGATCGGCATACCCGGCTTTAACGCGACCGTTGCTCCGAGCTCTTTGCCAAGATCAACAATTTCTTTTTCTTCATGCGGAAATGCCTCTGCGAGACCGATCTCGTTCGCACCGCAAATCATGCCGAACGATTCCACGCCACGGAGCTTCGCTGCCTCAAGCGTGACCGGCTCCCCTTCCCCGTGCCACTTCACGCGCGCTCCAACCTTTGCGAGCGCCACGAATTGCCCAACTTCAAGATTCGATCCTCCGCATACGATTTGCGTTGGTGCCTTTTCACCGACATCAACCATGCATACGCGAAGCTTATCCGCATTCGGATGCGGACCCACGTCGAGCAGCTTGCCGACCACGACGTTTTGCAAAAGCTCATCCCGAGGAACGATCTTTTCAACCGCCGGTCCGCAGAGCGACATCTTACGCGCAAATTCCTCAGGCGTAATGCCCTTGAGGTCGACGTAATGCTTGAGCCAGTTATAGGAGACGAGGGAGTTCATAAAGAGATAAGAAAATGGGGAAAACTAGAATTGTTCCAAGAAGCGGATGTCGTTCTTATAGAGGATGCGGATATCGTCCAGTTTCGTTCCGCTCTTCATGCTGGCAGTTCGTTCAATGCCCCAGCCAAAAGCAAAGCCTGAATACACTTTTGGATCAACGCCTCCGGCCTTTAACACATTCGGATGAACCATGCCTGCGCCGCCGAGTTCTAGCCATCCGCGCTTGCAGGTTCGACACTTTGCGCCATTCAACAAACCCGTGCCTCCACATACGCCGCAAGATACATCGATCTCGAAAGACGGTTCCGTGAAACGGAAGTGATGCGGTCGTAAACGCGTCACACGATCCGGACCGAAATAGGATTTGGCGAAATAGTCGAGCACGCCACGCAAGTGCGTGATAGAAACATCCTTATCGACGTACAAGCCTTCGAATTGGTGGAAGACCGGCACATGCGTGACGTCGATCTGGCGACGATAGCATTTGGCGATGTTGATCATGCGAATCGGAAGCTCGCCAAGGAGAAGTTCTCGGACTTGCGAATTCGACGTATGCGGTGTGAGCACCATGCGTCCCTGCTTTGTCTCCGGAGCATCTACGAAGAATGTTTCCCACTCATCGCGAGCCGGATGTTCTTTTGGCATGTTCAGCGATTCAAACGCAAACCAATCCCAATCCACCTCCGGATGACGAACGCGGGAAAAACCGACGTGATCAAAAATCTTCGTGATCTCGCGGATGGCTTGGGAGACCGGATGGAGATGTCCCTTTGGAGGACGCACGCCCGGTTCCGTAACATCCGCCCAATCCGTATCCGCGATTTCCGCATGCGCAGAGGTTGCAAAAACCTGACGACGGTCCGCGATCGCAGCCTCACCCTCCATCTTCACCTCGTTCGCGCGAGAACCAACCACTTTTCGCTCTTCAACGGGAATCGTCCCAAGTTGTCGGAGAATGGCCGTGAGCTCCCCTTTTCGACCAAGGAACTTGGTTTCAATCTCTTCTAATTCCCCCATAGAAGCCGCATCAGAAACGGCCTTGAGAAGGCTCAAACGCAAAGACTCGAGCTGATCTAACATAATGCCCATATCTTACACGAAATGTGAGATTTTGCCATACGCTGCGAGAACCCCTAAATCCCTTTGTCAGGAGATTTAGGGGTTCTAAACAGAAACTCCGTCCAGGGTGCGAGTAGCATCGAGGACGGAGTCACGGGCGACGAGATGATTGAGAAGCACTACGAGGCAATGGCGGGGTTTTCTTCTCCTTCTTTTTTATCCCCTTTTGGAGCCACGCGATCATAGCGATATCCGGAATGAGTCACGAGGAGTGTACATACGGAAGAAATCTCTACATACGCTTGATCGAGATTCAATTGACGCATCCCCTCGACGATCCACGCCGTTACGGAACGTTTTGTTCCAAGCGGCCACCACGCATTCGCAGAAAGCATGACGGCATCGAAATTTATTCGATTGACTTGATCCAAGTTCAGATTCGCCAAATAGTTCCAAACGTTTGACGCACGTTTATACAACCATCGCACGAGCGCATGTCCATTTTTATAGACATCAGGCACTGCGTAATACCCGATATCGCGATTGTAGTCATTCAGGTAGGTTCCATTCGGCGTCTCGTCATCAAACTCCACTCGACGATGTACGTAGTCCTGGAACGCTCTCACTTCGTTCCCGCAACGATAGATAAACGGAGAAGTATCGATGGAACCGGCGGTCCATTGCTGGATCAACTCGGACCACGTGGCTCGCAGATCGTGGATGAGAACATCCCTTGCGATAAGCCTTCGCTGCACCGGTTGGTCCAACTTCCTCCAGGCGTGTAACAGCCCATAGCAAAACGCACGATTAGAAAGAATGCGCTGATCCGCATGCCAGTTGGCGTGCTTTTTCTGATCTTCTCTCACCACACGTTCTTCGGAACGAATGACCATCGTATCCGACAGACCTTGAACATCTTTCGCAAGCACCGCGTACTCCTGCGATCCCATGGCGTAATAGGTATCGACGCTAGACGCCATCATGCGATGCAACCACAAAAGCGACGTGTCCGAAGACAATGCATCCGAGGAAACCATTGGGAATGACGATCGAATGATCGCCGTCCGAGCCGGGATCGAACGTCGAGGCCAACGCTGTTGCCATTGCGTATCTTGAAGAAACGCGTCCCAAAATCGCCCTGGCGGAGATCCTTCATTCGCCTGATCCTGACAGATCAAGACATTCAGTTTCTCCGACATGAGACTAAGACGGTTCGCGTTTAACGCCTCGCGCAATGGCTTCGGTATCACACACCTCATGAACACGCCTGCTAGATACTCGTCGGCCAATTGTCGACGATACGATTCCATCTCGGTTTTCGTTCGTATCTTTTCACCCATGCCAACCTCCCTTTCGTAGATCTTGTGCTTCTCTTCATCTGAGAAGGTACGAAGAATAGCTCATCACGGAATATTCAAAATGTCAAGATAAATAGGCAAAAAGAACTCCGCCAAGATCCGTAGATCAAAGGCGGAGCTCTCTAGACCCCTAATTCCCTACCACCCGAACATGCGCGTCACGTCTCGAACCGTAATAAGGATAATAAGGACGATTAGCAACAAGAAGGCAACGTTATGGATGATCGCTTCCACATCACGCTTCACGGGCTTACGACGGATCGCTTCGACGATCAAGAAAACCGCACGACCGCCATCCAAGGCCGGGATCGGGAGGAAGTTCAAAACCGCAAGGTTAATCGAAAGGATTGCCGCGAACTGAAGCAATGGAAGGATACCCTGTTCCGCAACCTTGCCCGCGAGAACCGCGATACCAACCGGGCCGGAAACGGATTCGACCGTTTGGCCACCGCCACGGAAAAGATCGTGGAACAACCCTGCAAAAGACATTACAACCTGCTTGGTGTATTCCCCGGTAATCCGAACGCCATTCACGATCGCCAAATGAATCGGATATCGAACCCTTCCAGAATCAACGAGAGAGACACCGAGCGCGATTTTCTCCATGCTCTCGATGTACGCCGGAGTAAGCGTAAGCACTACGTCCTTGCCGGATCGACGAACAGTCATCGTCATCGTGGACGTACCATGCTCTGCAATCAGCTGTTGCGCCTGATTCACGGTAGCAGGCGTTGCGTCACCAATACGAACGATGGAATCCATGGACTGCACACCACCTTCTGCCGCTGCACTTCCCGGCAAGGTATCAACGATCAAGACTTCCCGCTTATCAATAGAAGCACCAGCTGGAAGGTTATCAAGCACCGCTGGAATGCCAATCATGAATCCAATACTCAAAAGCACGGCAGCAAGCACCCAGTTCATCACCACACCTGCAGAAATAATCACGAATCGTTGCCACACGGGTCGAGCATGCAAAGCGTCCGTATCTTTATTCTCCCCTTCCTCGCCTTTAATACGAACGAAGCCGCCAATCGGCAACCAATTAATCGACCAGATCGTATTCTTATATGAATTCTGATCTCCGCGCTTCACGCGTTTCCATTTTCCGTTTTCACGGACAAAACCAATGGCTCGCGGCGGAAGCCCGTATCCGAACTCCTCTGCCTTCACCTTAAACATCCGAGCGGCGAAATAATGTCCGGCTTCATGGATGAGAATAAGCACGGAAAGCACGATTAAAAACGCGATGATAGCTAGCATAGGAACGATGGTAACAGAGGAAATGATTTGGGTACAGGGACAAAAGGTTAATAGTCTAACCCATCCCGCGCCGGTACACCCTTATAGAAGTAATGCTTCACGAGCGTCATATCCGTCACGAGGTCGGCAAGCTCTTTAAAGGATTCCGGACAATTTCGACCCGTGAGAATCACTTCGATATGATCCGGTCGCATGTGCAAAACATCAACGACATGATCCGGACTTAGCATCCCTAAATCCGTGGTCGAATTGATTTCATCAAGCACAATGAGACGATGCTCCCCTTTCTTAAAGAGGTCTCGGACGATTTGGAGGCCACGTTCCGCTTCCGTTTTATCCTCTTCAGTCACGCCAAAGCGAAACTTATTCGTGATCGGATCAATGCGATCCAAACCCGTCGGGTACACGGAGACGAGATCCGTAAAACGATCCGCAAGCACCTCCCGTTCCGCATAATGCGATCCGCCTTTATCAAAATAGACGAAAGCGACCTTCCAACCCTTTGCCAAAGCACGCATCGCCGTTCCCAGCGCAGCGGTCGTTTTCCCTTTCCCATTCCCCGTAAAAACCTGAATCAACCCGATAGATTTTGGCGGTTCAACGCGTTGCATATCAAGACAATGATCACGTAGGGGCGGGATCTCCCCGCCCCCGAGATGCCACAATACTCCTGTTACTCGAACGTGGTATTCGTAAGTGAGATCTTCGATGCTGTTGTCTGGAGGTAACACCCCGGCTTTGCAATACCTGGAGCAGGACCATCCGAGCTCCCTGAAACGTTTTTCTTGAAGACGGATTGGTCGATCTTGATATCCCCCTTCACGTCATTTGCAACGTAGAAGATGGCTCCGCCGAGCTCCTTTGCGGAGTTGTTCGAAACCTCTGTGCCGCACATGTTCAACGTAAAGCTATTACCATCCATATAGATCGCGCCCCCGCTCCCGCCTCCCAATGTCCCTGAAGCTGCAGGATTTCGACCGGTTCCGATCGCCTTGTTATACGAGATCATGCTGTTATAGATATGGAAGGAGGAGAACAATCCACCAAGCGCACCGCCGTTTGAACCGACATTGCCAAGATCCGCGCTTCCGCCGAACGTACTATTCACGATATACGTCGGACCGTATCCTTGTGTTTGATAGATCGCGCCGCCAGCCACATCCGGACCCGTGGAAACGATTTCGTTATCGTAAAACTTGCTATTCACGACCTTGAGACTTCCACCGTTCGAATAGATCGCGCCGCCACCTAATAACTTATCGCTCGCCTTGCCGTTCGTGAACGTGAGGTTCTGAACCACGAGCCGCGGGTAAAGCGACGTATTGCAGTGATCATTCAACCAACCCAAGCTTTCTTCGCACGCGTTTTGATAGAGGATACGATTCTTGCTTCCACCGCTCAAAATCACTTTTCCTCCCCCATCAATCACACGAGAGCCGTTCTTGTTGGGACCGACTTTGTTCAAGAGGCGGATCTCATGATCAAGCGTGATCGTCACGACATCCGGTCCGCAATTAAAGGTAACGATTCCGCCGTTTTGAACAGCCGCCTCAAATGCCGCAGCCGTACAGGATGCCGCCGTGCCGTTACCGACCACCGTGGTTGGATTTGCCACGGATTCTGCCTGCGCTTCCGCGGGTACCGTACAGGTCCCAACCGGACTCGCAACCACCGGCGAAACTGGCGCGCCGACAATCTCACCCGTCGTAGCCTCATTCGATGGCGTCGCTACGCCCGTGATGATCGTCATCCGGGAAGCGAGAACTGCGCTTGGGTTATAATCCGCCGTTGATTGGATCGCGGAACCCTCGGCGTAATCCGAGAAAAACGAATCCGGAACGTCCTGTACCATCTTCGCCCAGTTCGCCCCGTAGAGATCCCGGGCGACCTGCTCGGTCCTGATCCATCGAAGCGAATTATCCGCATCAATCGCGTAGGTCTTTGGATTCGTTGTGATTTTCACGAGGTATTTCCCCGGTCGATACGTCACATTCCCTCCGAGCGGAATATTCGAGAGCTGTCCGTCAGGGATGATTGTGACCGTATTAAAGTTCGTGAACCAGCTGAAATACGTTTTTTCATCCGGAAAAACAAGTCGTGTATTCTTATCCGTAAAGTAATACACCGCCGGACCGGATGCCTTAATGAGCATCCCCGGCACGATTGTTGCCGCTTTCACCTGGACGAGTGGCACAAGAAGAAGCGCCGCCATGACAAGAATGGAGAATTTTTTCATATCAAAAACAGTCTAGCATTAGAAATATGCGGACAACAGAGTACGCCCAACGCCCTTGTTTAAAACTACCCAACCTCGCCCTTCCTCACTTCAATCTCCCGTTCGAGCCAGTGACTTGCAATGGAGGCAGTTGCGGGTTGAAGATCCGTAAACCAAAACTGTTGATCCTTATTTGTATTCAATAGGTCCGCATGCGCATCCATGACTTCGTCCATGATCGCTTTCGGCGAGTCGATGATCGTCACGTCGCTCCCCATTTCTTCGGCGATCAAGGACTGCAAAAGCGGATAATGCGTACACCCCAAAATCACCGTGTCTACCTTCGCCTCTTTGAGCGGGGCAAGGTATCGAGCCACGACCATTCGCGTGACATCGTCATGCAGCCAACCCTCTTCAACGAGCGGAACGAATAACGGACATGCTACAGACGTCACCGTCAAATCCGAACGAACAGTTTTCAACGCACGCTCATACGCACCCGATCGCACGGTCGCGGATGTTCCAAGAATACCGATACGCGATGCGGAAGAAGATGTCGCGGCACGAATCGCTGGCGTCAACACATCAAAAATCGGGATGGCGGGATACGCCTTTTTCAATGCCGGAATCGCATATGCCGAAACCGTATTGCACGCCACGATCAACGCGGTCGCTCCACGATCGATGAGGAACTTCGCATCATCCAATGCGTATCGAATAATCGTCTCTTCTCCCTTGGTTCCATACGGCGTTCGAGCCGTGTCACCGAGATATACGAACGATGCATCCGGCGCACGTCGAAGCAATTCTTTTACAACCGTGAGACCGCCGATTCCTGAATCAAAGATACCGAGCATAGATGGAATATACAGATAGGACGTGGGACCTTCCTATGCCACGGCTTTAATCACTTTTAGAAGCTCATCTCGTTTCACTTCCATAACCTTAGGATCAACCGCTTCAACGATCAAGCGAACGAGCGGTTCGGTGTTTGAAGCACGAACCGAGAACCACCAGGAATGCTCATTTTTCGATCCGTCCGCACCCACGCCGAATTCCATGCGGATGCCATCAATCTCCACGATCGACGATGCGGAGGACGCATACGCTGCACGAACGGATTCAAGGGCTTTTGCCGTGTCAGAGACCTGCGAGTTCACTTCTCCGCTATAGGCATACTTCTGCAAGGGCCTCCAAAGTTCCGAAAGTTTTTTACCCGAATCAGACAACTCTTTCAGGAGAAGTAGGAGCGTCAAATCCCCGGACTCCACGCCCCATAATGACTGATGGTAGTAATGCATGGAAAGTTCACCAGCGAAGAGCGCGCCGGATTCACGAAGTTGGCGCTTGATGAACGAATGTCCAACACGCGTCATTTCCGTTTTTCCTCCTGCGGCAAGGATCTCTTCTTCCACGACCCACGAGCTTCGGAGATCACGAAGAATCAACGCGCCCGGATGCTGACGCAAAAGTACGCGAGCGAGAACGACTTCCATCAAATCCCCCGGGATCGGACTTCCCTCTTCATCGACGAAACCAATGCGATCACAATCTCCGTCATACGCTACACCGATCATGCACCCTTGTTCGCGAACCGTATGCGAGAGCGCGGAAAGCGTTTCGGTCTTGATGGGATTCGCTTCATGGTTTGGAAACGTGCCATCCATATCCCAATACATCGGAACCGCATCAACCTGAGGCAGACGCTCCATGAGTGATGGCAGCACGAAACCCGCCATTCCGTTTCCGGCATCGATCGCGATTTTCATAGCCGCAATATCCGACGGAGATACGAAGGAAGTGATGAGATCGAGATATCGTGCAAGATTCGAATCATCATCTGAAACGCTACCCTTAGATACTGATGGCGTAAACGCTTCTTCAGAAAGAAAACGTTGCTCGATTTTTTCGAGTCCGCTCCCTAAACCAATCGGGTACACGCTCCCATCAGCGAATTTGAAGCCATTATATTGGCCAGGATTATGAGATGCTGTGACCATGATTCCAAGGTCGCATTTTCCACCAGCCATTCCCATAGCCACATTGAACAACGGAGTTGAACAAAGGCCGATCCGTACAACGTCCACCCCGTGATCCGTTAACCCCTTGATCAAAGCCTGCTCCAGTTCCGGAGACGAAGATCGCATATCCCGACCAACCAATACCCGCTTGGGGTGATAAACATCAAAAGCAGCACGACCGAGCCGTTCCGCAAAAGCGGCATTCAGTCCATCTGCGGTTGTTCCGCGGATATCATAGGCATGGAAGAAAGACATAGGAGAAAGGGTATGGGAGGGCGTAGGACGAAAAATCTCCTACTCCACAAGATAAGGGAAAGCCTGATTGACGAATTAGCTTCTATCAAGTACCTTTTCAGTGTAAGCGTTGAGCGCAAATTAGCCAAGTATTCGGGATAAGGCGCTCATCATTATCCTCAATCACATTCACTTATTATCCATTTCATCCCTATGCCGTTTCTTTGGATCCTTCTTGCCGTTGTCGTCGTCATCGCCTTCTGGCTTGTCGGCGTATACAATGGCCTCATCTCCCTCCGCAATAAAACGGACGAAGCTGTTGCAGATATCGACGTGCAGACAAAACGTCGCTATGACCTCATCCCAAACCTCGTTGAAACCGTGAAGGGATACGCGAGCCATGAATCTGGAACGTTCGAAAAAGTCACAGCCGCTCGCACTGCAGCCATGGGCGCGCAGAACCTTCACGACAAGGCTCAAGCGGAAAACATGTTGAGCGATACGTTGAAATCGCTCTTCGCCGTAGCAGAAAGCTATCCGGAACTCAAAGTGAACACCAATTTCCTCGATCTCCAGCAGACACTCACGGATATCGAAGAAAAGATCCAAGCTGCACGCCGCTTCTACAATGGCATGGTCCGCGACTTCAACACGAAGATCCAGGTCTTTCCAACGAATCTCGTTGCTGGCATGTTGAGTTTCAAGGCTCGCGAATTCTTTGAAGCAGAAGAAGCCGCCAAGCAGAACGTGCAAGTCAAATTCTAGGTCACGAATCATCAATACATAGGGCATCGGAAATTCCGATGCCCTATAATCAGCGTCCAATGCTCCTGCATGTATGATCGAGCCATCCTTCATCTCCCGTTTCACCACACACCTCAAAGAAGCGCTCCAAAAAGCGCTTGCTTTTTCTGTCCATGCGGGACGAGAAGTTATGCAGCCGGGCGACCTCATCATCGGACTCCTTCAAGAAAAAGGATCCATTGGGGCTGAGCTGCTCACGAAGAACGGCGTCACGATTGAATTAGCCGAGGCAGCGTTTCGAGGAACGCCGGATGCGGCGCCAAAAGGAGAAACGATTACTCCAGATCTTTCCAGTCCGGTAAAGCAAATTTTGGAACGATGCATTCTCCTCGCACATATCCATGATCATAAATACGTCGGTACCGAGCACCTTATCGCCGCCCTGCTCGCGATCGACCCGCCGGACATCCACCGATTCTTCGAAGAGCAATCCATCAATCCGACGCAGCTCAAAGAACGCGTCAATGCCGTACTAACGTCAACGACGAAATTTCCCGATCTCATTCCACCCATGACTGGCAGCAGCATCGATGACGAGAATGCAGACATTCCGCCGATCATCCCCCGTCCACCTCAGCATGGCCGACCGTCCGGAAACCAGCGCACGACTGGATCTGCACTCGAAGCATTTACACGAGACCTCACGCAGCCCAATGTTATCGAAACACTTGACCCGGTGATTGGACGCGATCGTGAACTGCACCGCGTGATCGAAATCCTATGCCGGCGTACCAAGAACAATCCCGTTCTTCTTGGTGAACCTGGCGTTGGCAAAACCGCCATTGTCGAAGGACTAGCCTCGCGTCTTGCATCCGGCGATGTTCCCGACGCCCTTTCGGGTAAACGTCTCTTATCCGTAGACCTTGCACTTACCGTAGCCGGAACCATGTATCGCGGTGAATTTGAAGCGCGCCTCAAACAGCTCGTTGACGAAGTGAAGGCTGATCCGAATATCATCCTCTTTATCGATGAGATGCATAATATCGTCGGTGCAGGCTCGACTTCCGGATCGCTTGACGCAGCCAATATCCTCAAGCCAGCTTTGGCCCGAGGAGAAATCCGCTGCATCGGAGCCACGACCTGGAACGAGTATAAAAAATTCATCGAAACCGATGCGGCTCTTGAACGCCGTTTCCAACCGGTTGCCATTGAACAGCCGAGCACTCAAGTGACGCGATCCATGATCCAAGGCCTTCGTTCAAAATACGAAACGCATCATGGCGTCACGTATGACGATGCGGCGCTTGAAGCCACAGTCACGCTCGCCGAACGATATATTACGGATCGCATGTTCCCAGACAAGGCCATCGACCTCCTGGATGAATCCGCAGCATCCGTCGTGGCCAAACAGAAAAACCCGGAAGTCATGGAGCGTCTCCGCGCGCTCGAAATCGCACGAGACGATTCTGCCATGAAAAAGGAGCAAGCCCTGGATGCGCAACGCATTGAAGAGGCCGCGGAATATCACGCCAAGGAACAGCGCTTCACGAAAGATATTGAATCCGTGATTGAAAAGCTGGAATGCGAGCGCAATGCCGCTCCACTCCCCGTTCGCGCCGAAGACGTGGCCGCCGTAGTAGCGCGCATGGCGAACCTCCCGCTCGAAACCGTTCTCGCCACGGAACGCGAACGCATGCACGATCTTGAAAAGCGTTTGGCGAAACGCGTACTCGGACAAGAACGCGCCCTGCACACCGTCGCGAATGCAGTTCGCGTTTCCCGACTCGGACTCAGCGACGAGCGACGCCCAAAGACCTCACTTCTCTTCGTCGGTCCTTCTGGAACCGGAAAAACAGAACTCGCGCGCACGCTTGCACACGAACTCTTTGGACGTGAGGATGCACTCATCAAGCTCGACATGTCCGAGTTCTCCGAAGGGTATTCGGCATCCAAACTTCTCGGCTCTCCGGCAGGCTATGTTGGATATCGTGAATCGAATCATTTTACGGATGCGATCCGCAAACGCCCACACTGTGTGATCTGTTTTGACGAGGTTGAGAAGGCGCATCCGGACGTGCTCAACTTACTTCTCCAGATGCTGGAAGATGGTCGTATTACCGACGGAACAGGTCGACATATCTCCTTGCGACATACGTACATCATCCTCACTTCAAACGTGGGCGGAGATGCAGCAAAGCGCACATCCATTGGCTTTGAATCATCCGGCGAACTTCATGAACACGCATTTGATTCATACGTTCGATCACAGATCGACGAACGTTTTCGACCTGAACTCATCAATCGATTAGACCATATCATCACCTTCCGCCCGCTCAATGCTTCGAGCATGAAATCCATCGTCAAACAGGAACTCGCACGCGCCCTGGAACGCGTTTCGAACGCCCAACGCGTCGCCTGCACGGCAGGTGACGATGTATTGAACTGGCTCGTCTCCCGCCCGATGCCGGAACACGAAGGCGCTCGTGCCGCACGTCGACTCATTGAACGCGAAATCACCCATCTCGTCGGTCGATTGCTTTCCGAAAAACCAACCAAACGAGCCATTCGTTTGAAGGCAACAAAAAACGGACTCCGCGCACTCTAGACTGCGCAAATCTTCGTTCATAAAAAGCGGCCATACCGCGTATTTTCTGGTATAATATCCGCACATGGCAGAAGCGGCACGCAAGCTCCCAACCTCCGTACCCCTCGGAGGATCTTTTCGTTCTTCTGCCGGCCCTGCGAATAGCAACAATGCCCCAATGCAAGATGCACTGCGCTTTCATTCGAATCGCCTTCTTGACCAACGAGCGCAGAATACCAATGACTTTGAAGACGCCGACATTCAAGAGCAGAGCGATACCGTAAGCGACTCCTCCGCTCCATCGGATTCTTCACTCGGAAGCGAAGAAGCTCCACTACTCGCACTCAAACCGAAATCCTATACGCAACGGGAGGCAACGGAAGAATCGTTGGAATCCGATCGTCAACACGCGCTGTCAGAAACGCAACGACGCTTCACACAGCCAGGCCGTTCGCTCACCGAAATCTCCGAGACTTCCTCTTTTCCTTCCGAGGGCTCACAGCGACAGGTGGGCTATACCCAAGAACGCACAGCTCCGGAGCAGACAGACACGCAACGATCGCTCATTCTTCAACAATCCATGGCCAGGGACGGCCAACGGGAACGGCAAGCGCAGGCTAAAGGGCAAGAACAAGACAAGATCGCCCAGGCCGAACGAGCAGCAAAAACGCTTCGAGACGTTCGAAAATTACGGCGCCTCTATTCCACGATCGTGAGAGTTGTAGAGCTCGTTCTTGCAGAAACGATTTTCCCCCTGATCAAGCTCATCTTTGACCTCAATGTGGAAACATGGAACATCTTGCTCTTCCACGTAGACGCTCCTGAACCCATGGGGACGGGATTGGCAGCCATAGGCATCAATCTTAGCTACGATAAAAAAGAGGGATTTTTTACGCTATATAACATCGTCGTCGTAGCCATCACATTCTGGATCGACTTCATGATTTTCATCGCACTCTTACCGCTCATCATCCTTCTCTGTGCGGTCATCATCTTCCTCACGATGGGAATATTCGATGCTGTCTCTTTTTTCTTTAGCTAATGCCCCAAGCAAGGTATACTTCCCTCACCTATGTCTGAACGGTTGAAAAAATTCCTTCTTATCATCGCCTTCATCATCTTTGCATGCGGCTTGGGGTATATTCTCTATTCCGTATTTTTCCGTCCAAAAACTACTCCGGTCGAACCGACGACTGAGCAACCGGGAACGATCGGCGAGCTCCCTTCTTCAGGAACTGCCGGAGAACGCCCGACGTCAACCCAAGGAGAAGGTACCGGACTCCCTCCGGGTACAAGTCAACCGGGTCAGCAACCAACAGAAGACCTTCCAGCGGCCACGCAGAGAACGCAATTGCTTAATGCAGGGATCTCGCGTGACGTAAGCGCAACTACCGATGGGAACGGCGCGCGATTCTACGATCCAGCTGATGCGAAGTTCTACAAAATCAGTTCAGACGGAGCCTTAAAAGCCTTAAGCGATCAAACCTTCCCAAATGTCGATTCCGTGGTCTGGGGAAATGCCTCTGATCAAGCCATTCTCAATTTTCCAGACGGATCAAACGTTCTCTATAACTTCGTCACACAAAAGCAAACAACCCTCCCAAAGCATTGGGACGGATTTGATTTTTCAAACAATGACAATCAAATCGTTGCCAAAAATGAATCCGATTCCCCAGAATCACGATATCTGATCGTCGCCAGTCCGGACGGATCAAATGCCCAAGCCATTGAACCCCTTGGTGAAAATTCCAATAAAACGTTCCCGGCATGGACGCCCAACGGAGACATTATCGCGTATGCGACCACCGGACAGGCAAAGGGATTCGATCGCCAAGAAATCATCCTCGTTGGCAAAAACCACGAAAACTACAATGGCCTGGTCGTAGAAGGACGTGGATTCGAACCGCTCTGGTCACCATCCGGACAAATCGTTCTCTATAGCGTCTGGACCGTCGCAAACGACTACAAGCCGGAACTCTGGGTCTCTGGTGGAGCACCAGGCAATATCAACCAAAATCGGCAAAAACTCTCGGTTCAAACCTGGGCATTCAAATGCGCCTGGCACGGTGAAACAGAGGTCATCTGCGGCGTTCCAGAAACCATGCCGCGTGGCGCCGGATTACAACCGGATCAATTCCAGAATACATCGGATCGCATCGTTCGCATTAATCTTCAAGATAATACGGTCATGGACTTAGGAAAACCGGATGGCGGACCGACCGTCAAAGACCCTATCCTTTCAACAGACGGATCTGAACTGATCTTTACCGATGCTGTCACCGGTAAGCTCTATAAATTCGGCCTGTTTTAAAAAACCTCCATGGACCGCTCACGTCTCATCACACTTGTCATTCTCGCCCTCGTCCTCGTAGGCATGACGACGTTCTATTTCATGAACGTTTGGGAAGACAGTCAAACGCGTTTTCGAACCGGACTTCCGGTTCCGCGCAATATCGTTCCAGACTCCCTGCTTTCGGATGCTGAACGCCTTGCTGGGCTTCCACCACAGGTGCCTGCGATCCGCGTTACTGATCCCCTGCTTTCCGGAGGGACATCGAGCAGCGTCACGCTTATCGTCTTCGGCGACTTCCAAAGTGAAGTAAGCCGTCAACAAGCCTCTGCAATAAACGACGCGCTCCTCACTGTCGGTGGAAAAACATCCATTCGAACCGTATGGCGCGACCTGCCGAATGCCACAGAACATTCCCAATCCGTCACCGCGGCGATCGCGGGTCGCTGTGCGGCGCAACAAGGAAAATTCGCCGGAATGCATGATCTCTTGTTTACGGAGGCAGCGACCTACGATGAACTGGAACTCACACGCTTCGCTCGAAAGATCGGTGTCACCGAAGATGTTTTCCGTACCTGTTTGCGCGACCCGGCCAATCGATTTGCTCTGAATCGGGATATTGAGGACGCCGCTGCACATGCCGTTACCCAAGTTCCAACCCTTTTCGTAGAAGACCAGCCAATCGAGGGCTATATCGATGCACAGACGCTCACGCCCCTGCTCCGCGCCGCACTCCAGCAAGCGAATATCAATCCATGAAGCACCGATCGCTTTTCTTTCGCCTCATTGTAACAACGACCTTCGTTGTCGTTTTTGCGCTACCTTCATTCGCCCACGCGGCAACGGTGTGCTGCGCCTGTAAGCAAACAGCAGACCCGAGCAAAGCAACCTCCTGCCTCCTCATTGATACAAGCATCATCTCTCGTACTGAAGACTGTCCGACAATTCCGGCAAATACCACGCTTGGCACGGACTGGACCTGTGAAAAGACAACCGATGCTGAGTGTCGCAGGATTTTTGAAGGTGGCGTCTGTGTAACCGCTCCGCAAGCTTCTTCACTTGAAAAGAAAACAACAGCCGGAAGCGGAGACGTCATCGGAACCTCGAACGGATCCCAGAGCGCTGCTGCCATGGTCATTCCGGATTTTAACACCCCCATCCCGTCTTTTGTTGCACCTCAAGACGGCGGACTCCTTCTCGGTGCATACATCGTCGCCATCTACCGCTACGGACTTTCGATCGGCGTGATCGCTGCCACGATCATGTTCATTTGGGGCGGCTTCATCTACCTCGTTGGCTCATCCGGCATGGC